>NZ_ATNI01000066.1:0-36656 GCF_000511705.1 Thermus sp. NMX2.A1 | reverse complement strand
TTACCCTAACTTGACATGGGTAGGGTGTGCCCATTAGGATTGAGACTGACCGGAAGGGACAAATGCCCTTAGGGAGGTCTCCTATGGAAAAGATCGACCGGCGCACTACCCTTAAGCTCATGGGCATGGGTGCGGCCTTGTTGGCCGCGGGTGGCCGGGGCCTGGCCCAGCAAGCCCCCACCGCCGACCAGCTGGTTAAGGGGAAGAATCCCAAGCTTATCGTCCTCTCCCAGCGTCCCATCGTTTTGGAAACCCCCTATGACCTCTTGGCCAGCAACCCGGAGAAAACCCCCAAGGACCTCCTCTACATTCGCAATAACGTGGACCTGCCAGGGTACAACACCGTGGAAGGAGCCAGCCCCCAGGGGTGGAAGGTAGAGGTGGGGGGCTTGGTGGACAAACCCTTCACCTTCGAAGCCAGCGAGCTCTTCGCCATGCCCCAGACGGAGGTCACCATGGTCCTCCAGTGCTCGGGGAACGGGCGTAGCCTCTTCCAACCCCGCACCTCCGGCAACCCCTGGAAGCGGGGTGGCGTGGGCAACGTAACCTTCCGCGGGGTACGCCTCAAGGACCTTCTGGCGGCCAAAGGGGTCAAGCTGGGCGAGAAGGCCTTTTTCATTACCGCCCACGCCAGCCGCCAGGGGAACGCCCCCGAGTTTGTTCGGAGCGTCCCCATCCAAGCCCTAGAGCATGCCCTCCTGGCCCTTTCCATGAACGGGGAACCCCTCCCTGCGGTGCACGGCGGTCCGGTGCGCCTGGTCTTCCCTGGCTACTTCGGCGTGAACAACGTGAAGTGGGTGGAGAAGATCGAGTTCACCGAGGCCGAGAACACCACCGCCGAGCAGATGCCCCGCTACCGGGTTCCCGCCATTCCCAACACCCATCTGCCCTTCCTGCCCCAGGAGCCGGGCAAGACCTACCCCTACAACTTCCAGAACTCCCGTCCCAACTGGCTGGTGTCCCTCAACAGCTTTATCTTTGCTCCCTTGGAGGGTAAGACCGTGCAGGGACCCTATGTGCGGGTGGAAGGGGTGGCCTTTAACGACGGCATCGTCCCCATCGTGAGCGTGGAGGTCTCCACCAACGGAGGCCGCACCTGGCACCAGGCTCAGCTGGCTACCCAGGGGAAGAGCTTCGGCTGGGTGCGCTGGCAGACCACCCTTTACCTCCGCCCCGGAGAGCACGAGGTCATGGCCCGGGCCTGGGATGCCACTGGCCGCAGTCAACCCCTGGACGGCAACATCGCCTGGAACGAGCGGGGCTATGAGTATAACGGCGTGATGCGGGTGAAGTTCACCGTGGCTTAACCCTTCCTCGCCCCTGGCCAAAGGCCAGGGGCTCTTTAGGCCGCAATCCATGTACCCATCGGGGGTAACATGCATAAATTGAGAAAAAGCCTTCTCCCCGTCAGCATCCTTATCCTAGGGTTCGCCGGTTACCTGGCCCTAGGGCAGTACACCCTCCCGGAAGGACCGGGAAAGGACCTGGTTCTGGCCAAGTGCCAAACCTGCCACGACATCGGCTTCGTGGCCAGGGAAAGGCTCTCCCGCGAGCGGTGGAACGCCATCATCGACGAGATGGTCACCCGTGGCCTACAGATAACCCCCGAGGAACGCTCCGCCATCTTGGACTACTTGGCCACCTACCTGGGCACGGAACCCCCACCCACTCCGCCCCAGGTCCAACCTGCGCCCACCCCCAAGACCGGGGCCCAGGTTTACGCCAACTGCGCAGGGTGCCACGGGCCCCAAGGAGAGGGCAATCCTCCCGCCTTCCCACCCCTCAAGGGGCATGTGGAGAAGCTCCTTAAGGCGGAAGGTGGCCGGACCTACCTGTTGCTGGCGGTACTTTACGGCCTCCAAGGCCCCATAAAAGTTGAGGGAAAGGAGTACGCCGGCATCATGCCCGGATTCGCTTGGCTATCCGACGAAGAGATAGCCCTGGTCCTGAATCACCTGGCAGGGTGGGGGGCTCCTCAAGGCTTCAAGCCCTACAGCCCCGAGGAGGTCAAGGCTGCACGGGCCAAGACTTTAAGCCCAGAAGAGGTGCTGAAACACCGGCAAGGACTGAAGCTGCCATGACGGGTACGGTAATCTCCCTCCACCTGGGGCTGGGCTCGGGGCTTCCCAAGCCCCGGGTGGAGGTCTTGGAACTGCTGGCGGACTTCGGGGCCAAAGGGGACCGGCATGCGGGTAAGGACCCCGACCGGGCCGTCCTGGTGGCGGGGCTTCCCGCCTACGAGAAGGCCAAAGGGGCGGGCATTGAGCTTCCCCTCGGGGCCTTGGGGGAGAACCTCCTTTTGGACCTGGATCCCCATGGGTTTCCCCCAGGTACCCGGTTAAGGGTGGGGGAAGCCCTTTTGGAACTCGCCCAGGTGTGCACGGTCTGCTCCAGCCTCTCCCAGTTTGACCTTAGGCTTCCCAAGCTCCTCTATGGGGGCCGCGGTCTTTACGCCCGGGTGCTGGAAGGCGGCCTGGTGCGGGTGGGGGACCCCGTGCGCATCCTGGTCACCGCCGAATAGGCCTTCCGCAAGAAGGGCCCCGGGGACCGGTCCCCGGGGCCCTTGCCTCTGGCTTAAACCCCCACCCGCTCGGGAACCCGGTAGGCCCAGTAGGTGGGTTTTTCCCCTTTGGGTTCGTTGAGGATTTCTATCCGCCCCTCGAGGCCCGCCTCCACCTCCTTAAGCTCCCTCAGGTAGTCCATGAAGCTTTCCGCATCGCTGAAACCGGTGTCTACCCGGTAACCCTGGGCCTCCTTGAGCACGGTGAAGCCGTCTCCGCCGTTGGCGATGAAGTTGTTCACCACCACCCGGTAGGTGGCCTCGAGGTCCAGGGGCACATAGCCCTTCTCCGTCTTCACCTCCACCCTCACCACCCGGTCGCCTGGGGCCCTGGAGAGGTCAAAGGCATAGCGGAGGCCGGAAACCTGGAGGAAGCGGCCTGCTCCCTGCTCCCACTGGGAAACCCCGTTCTCGAGGGCCGCCTTGATCTCCTTGCCCTTTAGGTCCATCACCACCAGGGTGTTGCCGAAGGGTAAAACCTCGTAGACCTTCCCCACGGTGATGGGGCCTTTGGGGATGCTGGTGCGGATCCCCCCGCCGTTTTGCAGGGCGATCTGCACCCCGGCATTCCGTGTCTTCCAGACCATACCGTCGGCGATGAGGTTGCCCAAGTTGCTCTCCCGCTTGCGCACGATGGCCCTTTCGCCGATGAGGTCCACCTTGGCCTGGGCGATCACCTGCCCCATGAGGGCCATCACGGGCTGGGCGTAGGCCAGAAGGGCCTCCTTGGCGAAGAAGTCCTCAGGGGAAACCTCGGGGGTCATGAGGAAGGGCTCGCCTTTGTAGGCAAGGAGCTCCCCCTTGGCGTCAAAGGTGACCTCCAAGAGGCCCACCACCTTCCCCCACTCCCAGGCCTGCACCACCAACACGTCCTTGCCCTCGGGGTTCTTCACCACCGTGGGGTAGGGCCCCGCCGGGGCGAGCTCCTTGTGGGGAAAGCTCCCCAAAAGGGTGTGGGAGTGGCCGCCCACGATCACCTGCACGCCCACGAGCCTCCTGGCCAGCTTCAGGTCCTCCCCGTAGCCCAGGTGGGAGAGGACCACGATCTTGTTCACCCCCTTTTTCAGCAGTTCGTACACCGCCTTCTGGGCGGTTTCATAGGGATCCAGGAAGTCCACGGTGGGCCCGGGGTTGGCGATCTCCCGGGTGTCCGGGGTGGTGAGGCCGATCACCCCCACCTTCTCACCCCCCACCAAGACCACGGTATACGGGGCAAAAAGCCCCTTAAGCCTGGGTTCCCGCTCCACCCCCACGTTGGCGGAAACCACCTTAAAGCGGGCGCCTTTCAAGAACTCCGCCAAGGGCCCCGGCCCCAGGTCAAACTCGTGGTTGCCCAGGGCCATCACCCGGTATAGGGCCCGGTGCATGAAGTAGCGGTCGGCGAGGCCCCGGTACTGGTTGAAGTACAGGGTGCCCTGGAAAACATCCCCGGCGTCCAGGAAGAGGAGGTTTTTCCGGCTGGCCCTAAGCCGGTCAAAGAAGGCGATGCGCTGGGCCACACCCCCCACCCTCACCTTCTTGCCGGAAAGGGTGAGCTCCATGGGCTCCAGGTGAGCGTGGGTGTCGTTGGTGTGCACCAGGGTGAGGGTGAACCCTCCCTGGGCCCGCCCCAAGCCCAGGCCCGCCAAACCTAAAGCTGCTCCTGCCTTCAATACCTCGCGCCGCTTATACATACCCGACCTCCAGGCTTCAGTCTACCCAAGGCCAGGTCAGCTTAGGGTCAGGAACCTCGAGGCCAGACCTTCCTTGACGGGTGACAGGCTAAGGCTTGACAGTGTGCATATATTTGCTGTACACTTTGCGCAATCTGCTGGGGGGAAAGGGTAAATGCCCGGCCTCAGCAGGTCAAGGGGGTCAAAAATGGCGTACACCAAGGCGGAAATCCTCAAGGCGCTTAAGGCGGAGAAGGTCAAGTTCCTCAGGCTCCAGATCATCGACATCCTGGGCGTGGTGAAGAACGTGGAGGTCCCCGAGTCCCAGTTTGAGAAGGCCCTGGACGGGGAGATCATGTTCGACGGCTCCTCCATTGAGGGCTTCACCCGCATCGAGGAGTCGGACATGCTCCTCAAGCCCGACTACAACACCTTCGTGATCCTGCCCGAGGCCCTGGAGGATCCCGGGCGGGGCCGGGTGGCCCGGCTCATCTGCGATGTGACCTACCCCGATGGCCGTCCCTTCGAGGGGGACCCGCGGTACGTGTTGAAGCGCCAGGTGGAGCGCCTTAAGAAGCTGGGCTTTGACAACATGTATGCGGGCCCCGAGCCGGAGTTCTTCCTCTTCCTCAGGACCCCCGAGGGCCTCCCCACCGTGGAAACCCACGACCGGGCGGGCTACTTCGACCTGGCCCCCATCGACAAGGGCGAGGAGGCCCGGCGGGACATGGTCAACGTCCTGGTGGCCATGGGTTTTGAGATCGAGGCCTCCCACCATGAGGTGGCCCCGGGCCAGCACGAGATCGACTTCAAGTATGCGGATGCCCTCACCACCGCCGACAACATCGCCACCTTCAAGTGGGTGGTGAAGAAGGTGGCCCTGAACCACGGCCTCCACGCCACCTTCCTCCCCAAGCCTATCCGGGGCATCAACGGCAGCGGCATGCACACCCACCTCTCCCTCTTCAAGAACGGGGAGAACGCCTTCTTCGACCCCAAGGCCGAGTACCAGCTTTCCAAGACCGCCCTCCACTTCATCGCCGGCCTTCTGGAGCACGCCGAGGGCATGGTGGCCATCACCAACCCCCTGGTGAACTCCTACAAGCGCCTCACCCCCGGGTACGAGGCCCCCACCAACATTGCCTGGTCGGCGGCCAACCGCTCGGCCATGATTCGCATCCCTGCCCGCCGGGGCGTGGGCACCCGGGCCGAGCTCAGGATGCCCGACCCCTCCTCCAACCCCTACCTGGCCCTGGCGGTCATGGCCGCAGCGGCCATCGACGGGATCGAGCGCAAGCTCCTCCCCCCGCCCCCCATCCAGCGCAACATCTACCACATGAGCGTGCGGGAACGGCGCAAGCACAAGATCCGCGAGCTTCCGGGCACGCTTCGGGAGGCCCTCGAGGCCCTGCGCAAGGATCCGGTGATCCGCGAGGCCCTGGGCGAACACGTGTATACCCACTTCCTCCAGGCCAAGCAGATGGAGTGGGACGACTACCGGGTCACGGTCCACCAGTGGGAGCTGGACCAGTACCTGGCCACGTACTGAGGGTGGGTATCGGGTCCCCCCTCCTAAAGGAGGGGGGCCTGACCCATTGGTCAGGCATAAACTTACGAGGGGGCATTGACAAGAACCGGTACCCCCCCCTTAGAATGGGGCCGCAACGCGAACGCGTGCTCTTAAGGAGGTGCTTATGAGGAAAATCGGCTTGCTGGTAGCAGGTGTAGCCGCCCTGGGCATGGCCCTAGGCCAGGCCAACGTCATCAAGATCGCCACCCAGTCTCCCCTCTCCGGCCCCCAGGCGGCCTTGGGCGAGCAGATCAAGCTGGGGGCAGAGCTGGCCATCGAGGAGGCCAAGGCCAAGTTCAAGGCCCTGGGCTTTGACCTGGTCCTGGTGCCCTACGACGACCAGGCCAACCCCGATGTGGGCGTGGCCAACGCCAACCGCATCATCAACGACCCCGACATCCTGGGCGTGGTGGGCCACTTGAACTCCGGCGTGGCCATCCCCTCCAGCGAGGTTTACGCCCGGGTGAACCTGGTCATGGTCTCCCCCGCCAACACCAACCCCCGGGTCACCGACCGCAAGCTCCCCAACGTGAACCGCATCTGCGGGCGTGACGACGTCCAGGGGCCTGTGGGGGCGGAGTACGCCTTCAACAACCTGAAGGTGAAGAACGTCTTCATCATCCACGACAAGACCGCCTACGGCCAGGGCCTGGCGGAGGAGTTCAGGAAGCGCCTCGAGGCTCTGGGCGGGAAGGCGGTGGCCTTCGTGGGCACCGAGGAGACCTCGAACTTCGTGCCCATCATCAACCAGATCCGGGCGGCCCGGCCCGTGCCCGAGCTCATCTACTTCGGGGGCATCTACAGCCAGATCGGCCCCTTCGTGAAGCAGCTCCGCGAGCGGGGGGTCAAGACCCGGCTCATGGGCGGGGACGGGCTGGACTCCAGCGAGTTCGTCCGCCTGGCGGGTAAGGAGAACGCCGCCGGCACCTTCTACACCACCGTGGCCGGCCCGGTTTCCGCCTTCCCCAAGGCCAAGGCCGTGGCCCAGCGCTTCAAGCAGAAGTACGGCAAGGACATGGAGGGCTTCGGCATCTACGCCTACGACTCCGCCAACGTGATCCTGGCTGCCCTCGAGGCCGCCATCAAGGCCGCCGGCGGCAAGAAGCCCACCCGGGAGCAGGTGGCTCAGGCGGTGCGCCAGGTGAAGATGGAAGGCCTGACCGGCACCATCGAGTTTGACGACAAGGGCGACAACAAGAAGGCCAAGTACTTCGTCATGCAGGTGGCCTCCACCGGCAACTGGGCCGACAACAAGCTGATCCGCGTCATCGAGATGGCCGCTCCAGGGGCCAAGTAAACTGGGATTCCAACCCAAGGGGGTGGCCTGAAGGCCACCCCCTTGGCCCGGAGAAAGGAGGCACCTTGCTGGAGCAAATCCTAGCCCTACTGCCCCAGGTGATCTTCGACGGGTTCATCCTGGGCTTCGTCTACGCCATGGTGGCCCTGGGCTACACCATGGTCTACGGCGTCTTGGAGCTCATCAACTTCGCCCACTCCGAGATCTTCATGATCGGGGCGGTGGTGGGGGTGGAGGTCTTCCGCTACCTGGCCCCCCAGGTGGAAAGCGGCTTCCTGCTCCTCCTCCTCGCCCTAATCCTGGGCGGGGCGGTGGCGGGGATCACCGCCATCCTGGTGGAGCGCTTCGCCTACCGCCCCTTGCGGGCCCGGGGCACCACCAACCGCCTGGTACCCCTCATCACCGCCATCGGGGTTTCCTTCATCCTCCAGGACCTGGTGCGCTTCATTGAGGGCCTTTGGCACAACGAGTTCTTCCTGCGCATGCGCACCGTGGAGGACCTCGAGGGCTCGGTGAGCCTCTTTGGCGGGGCCATCTTCGCCCAGACCAAGTCCTTCATCCTCATGGGGGTTTCCATCCTCATGCTGGTGGGCCTCACCTACCTGGTGAACCGCACCAAGCTGGGGGTGGCCATCCGCGCCGTGGCCCAGGACCTCCACACCGCAAGCCTCATGGGCATAGACCCGGACCGCATCATCTCCCGCACCTTCCTCATCGGGGGATCCTTGGGGGGTGTGGCCGGGGTGCTCTTCGCCCTGCAGTACACCACCATCACCCCCTACGTGGGGTTCCTGCCCGGCATCAAGGCCTTCACCGCAGCGGTGCTGGGGGGTATCGGCAACATCCCGGGAGCCATGCTGGGCGGGCTCGTGCTGGGGCAGCTGGAAAACTTCTTCGGCACCTACCTTCCCATCCTCACAAACGGCAACTTCGGCACCGAGTATAAGGACGTGGTGGCCTTCCTCATCCTGATCTTCATCCTTCTGGTCCGGCCCCAAGGCCTTTTGGGACAGGTGGTCAAGGAGAAAGTATGAACGCCCTCTCCTTCCTTCTCAGCCTGGCCTACCTAGGCCTCGCCTTCCTGGCTCCAAGCCCGGTAAGCCATCTCTTCGGCCTGGCGGCCTTAGGGGTTACCGCCTTCCTGCGGCTTTCCCCCACCTGGCGAACCCTGAACCTGGCCCTCCTCACCCTGGCCTTCACCGTGGGCCTCATGCGCTCGGGGAACACCCTGGGCCTCATCGGCCTGGTGGGGATCCTGGTGGCCCTCACCACCCTGCCCCGGATCCCCACGGGAATCCGCGTGCTCCTGGCCCTGGCCATCCTCCTCCTTTCCGTGCCCCTGGCGGGCTTCGCCAACACCTTCGTCTTTGAACTGGGCATCCAGATCGGCATCTACGCCGCCATGGCCCTGGGGCTCAACGTGGTGGTAGGGATGGCGGGGCTCCTGGACCTGGGCTACGCCGCCTTCTTCGCCGTGGGGGCCTACACCTGGGCCATCTTCGGCAGCGAGCAGGCCAAGAACTTCATGCAGGGGAACTTCCCCCTCCCCGGCGAGTACATGTACCTCTTCATGGGGATCGCCATCGTCACCACCGCCCTAACCGGTCTGGTCATCGGTCTTCCCGCCCTTAGGCTTCGCGGGGACTACCTGGCCATCGTCACCCTGGGCCTGGGGGAGGTGGTGCGGATCCTGGCCAACAACCTGGACCACCCCATCAACTTCACCAACGGTCCCCAGGGGATCACCCCCGTGCAACGCCCTCCCATCGACTGGTTCCGGCAGCTGATGGCCACCCTGGGGGTGCACCTGGACCGGACCACCGATTACCAGCTTTTCTTCTACTTCCTGGTCCTCCTCATGATCGGGCTGGTGGTGCTGGTGAACGTGAACCTGGCCAACTCCCGCTTCGGCCGGGCCTGGGTGGCCATCCGCGAGGACGAGGTGGCGGCCCGCTCCATGGGCATCCCCCTCCTGCCCACCAAGCTCCTGGCCTTCATGACCGGGGCCGCCTTCTCCGGGGTGATGGGGGTGATCTTCGCTGCCCAGCGCACCTTTGTATCCCCCGAGTCCTTCACCCTTTTGGCCTCCATCACCATCCTGGGCATGGTGATCCTGGGAGGGATGGGATCCATCCCCGGGGCCATCCTGGGCGCTGCGGCCCTCACCATCCTCAACCTGGATGTACTCAAGACCTTCAGCGAGTTCGTGCGCACCAGCCTGCCCCAGATCCCCAACCAGGTGGATCCCGCCAAGTACGAAAGGTTGGTCTTCGGCCTTATCCTGGTGCTGATGATGATCTTCCGCCCGGAAGGCCTCATCCCTGAGAAACGCCACAAGGCGGAGATGGAGGAAGCATGAAGGCCCTCGAGGTCACCCAGGCCACCAAGCGCTTCGGCGGTCTGGTGGCGGTGAACGACGTGAGCCTCAGCGTGAACCAGGGGGAGATCTTCTCCGTCATCGGCCCCAACGGAGCGGGCAAGACCACCTTCTTCAACCTCCTAACCGGCATCTACCCTCCCGATGAGGGAAGGATCCTCCTATTCGGGAAGGACGTGACCGGCCTACCCCCGGACCGGATCGCCAAGGAAGGGGTAGGGCGCACCTTCCAAAACATCCGCCTCTTCGGGGCCATGACCGTGCTGGAAAACCTCCTGGTGGGCATGCACATCCACATCCACGTCCCCTACTTCCATGCGGTATTCCGCACCCCCCTGGCCCGCAAGGAGGAAAAGCGGGCCGAGGAGGAGGCCAAGAGGCTTTTGGAGTACGTGGGCCTCCTCCACCGCAAGGACGAGCTGGCCAAGAACCTGCCCTACGGGGAGCAACGGAAGCTGGAGATCGCCCGGGCCCTAGCCCTAAAGCCCAGGCTCCTCCTCCTGGACGAGCCTGCGGCGGGCATGAACCCCCGGGAAACCGAGGAACTCCAGGCCTTCATCCAGCGCCTGAGGGAGGAGCTTGGGATCACCATCGTCCTCATCGAGCACGACATGCGCCTGGTCATGCGGATCTCCGACCGCATCGCCGTGCTGGAGTACGGCTCCAAGATCGCCGAGGGAACCCCGGAAGAGGTGCGTACCAACCCCAGGGTCATCGAGGCCTACCTGGGCAAGGGGGCTGCGGGAGGTGCGGCATGAGCCTTCTGGAGCTTAGGGACGTCCACACCTACTACGGCCACATCCACGCCCTCAAGGGCATCTCCCTGAGGGTGGAGGAGGGGGAGATCGTGACCCTCATCGGCTCCAACGGGGCGGGCAAGAGCACCACCCTGCGCACCATCAGCGGTTTGGTCAAGCCCCGACAGGGGGAGGTCCTCTTCCAGGGAAGACCCATCCACCGCCTCCCCGCCCACCAGATCGTGGCCCTGGGGGTAGGCCACGTGCCCGAGGGGCGGAAGATCTTCCCCCGCCTCACCGTGGAGGAGAACCTGGAGATCGGGGCCTACCTGGAAAACGACCGCAAGGTGGTGCAGAAACGCAAGGAGGAGGTGTTTGCCCTCTTCCCCCGCCTCTACGAGCGCCGGGCACAGAAGGGGGGCACCCTTTCGGGCGGGGAGCAACAGATGCTGGCCATCGGCCGGGCCCTGATGCAAAACCCCAGGATCCTCCTCATGGACGAGCCCTCCATGGGCTTAGCCCCGGTGCTGGTGGATTTCATCTTTGAAACCATCCAGAAGCTGAACCAGGAGGGCAAGACCATCCTCTTGGTGGAACAAAACGCCCGCCTGGCCCTGCAGATCGCCCACCGGGGCTACGTCCTGGCCACGGGGGAGATCACCCTGGAAGGCCCGGCCCGCGACCTGGCGCAAAACCCCGAGGTGCAGAAGGCCTACCTGGGAGAAGGTTAGGCCGCATCCCTTGCCTTATACCCAGGCTTGCGCTCCCTTATGGGAGCGCTTTATACTTGGTCCGGATCAAAGGGGAATACCCCGGAAAGGAGAGGTATGAAGAGGAAAATCCTTCTCGGCCTTGTGGTCGCCCTGGGCCTGGGGCTTGCCCAAAAAACCCTGGTCTTCGGCTCCAACGGGGAGCCGGTGAGCCTCGAGCCCGGCAACATCACCGACGGCATCTCCATCTACGTGCAGCGGCAGATCTACGACACCCTGGTGGACTTTAAGCCCGGCTCCACCGAGGTGACCGCTGGGCTGGCCACCAGTTGGTTCAGCTCCCCGGATGGCAAGGTCTGGACCTTCCGCCTGCGCCAGGGGGTCAAGTTCCAGGACGGCACCGAGCTGGATGCGGAGGCGGTCAAGTTCAACATCGAGCGCTGGTGGGACCCCAAGAACCCCACCCGCATCGACGCCGCCGCCCGGTACGAGATCTGGCCTGAGCTCTTCGGAGGGTTCAAGGGGGATCCCGGCTCCATCCTGAAGGATATCCAGGTGGTGGACAAGTACACCATCCGCTTCATCCTTAACCAGCCCTTCCCCGCCTTCCCTGCCGCCATCGGCTCGGGCTACTTCGGCATCGCAAGCCCCGCCGCCATCAAGAAGGATGGGGCCAAGTACGGCTCCCCCACGGGGAGCGCCGTGGGCACGGGCCCCTTCCGCCTGGTGGAGTGGCGCCCCGGGGAGCAGGTGGTCCTGGAAAAGAACCCCACCTACTGGAAGCAGGGCTTCCCCAAGGTGGACCGGGTGGTCTTCCGGGTCATCAAGGACCCCGCCGCCCGCCTGGCGGCCCTGAAGGCCGGCACCATTGACTTCACCACCGACATCCCCCCCGCCAACCTCAAGGACCTCGAGGCGGACCGCAACCTGGACGCCGTCTTCCGTCCCTCCTTCAACGTGGGCTACCTGGCCCTGAACCCCTCCCACAAACCCCTCTCCGATCCCCGGGTCAGGCAGGCCATCGCCATGGCGGTGAACAAGAAGGCCATCGTCCAGGCCTTCTGGGGCAAGCTGGGGCTCACCGACGGCCACTTCACCCCGCCCTCCATGAAGGCCTTCCAATCCCCCAAGGTCACGGACTTCGAGTTCAACCCGCAGAAGGCCAAAGCGCTCCTGGCGGAGGCCGGGTACCCCAACGGGTTTGACCTGGAGCTTTGGTACATGCCCGTCTCCCGGCCCTACTTCCCCACCCCCAAGGAGATCGCCGAGGCCATGGCCGCTGACCTCTCCGCCATCGGCATCCGGGTCAAGCTCCAGACCAAGGACTGGGCCAGCTACCTGGCGGACCGCAAGAAGGCCCCTGGCTTCCAGGCCTACATGCTGGGCTGGACCGGGGATTACGGTGACCCGCAGAACTTCTACGATCCCCACTTCGCCTGCCCCATCGCCGACCTCTTCGACAGCGCAGGCAAGCCCCTTTGCGTGAAGGAGCTCGGCGACATCCTCACCAAGGCCGCCACCACGCCGAACCTCGAGGAGCGCAAGCGCCTCTACCAGCAGGCGGACGAGATCACCTTCAACCTGGCCCTGCGCATCCCCATCGTCCACTCCCAGCCCCTCCTGGCCAAGCGCAAGAACATCTCCGGCTGGGTGCCGAGCCCCTTGGGTTCCGAGTCCTTTGAGAGCATAGAGAAGCGCTAAGCGCTTCCGCCCCGGACCCCCTGCGGGGGGTCCGGGCTTTTTGAGGCGGACAAATGTGGAGCTACGTTTTGCGACGCCTGCTGGGCTTGGTCCCCGTCCTCTTCGGGATCACCCTTTTGGTCTTTCTGTTCCTGCAGCTCATCCCCGGCGACCCCGCCCAGGCCATCCTCGGGGAACGGGGCACCCCGGAGCAGCTTGCCGCCCTTCGGGAAAAGCTCGGGCTCAACAAGCCCCTATACGTCCAGTACCTCACCTTTGTCAAGAACATCCTCACCGGGGACCTGGGCACCAGCGCCGTGTCCACCATTCCCGTGGCCGAGGAGCTGAAAAGGCGCTGGCCCGCCACCTTTGAGCTGGCCCTGGCCGCCACCTTGGTGGCGGTGATCTTTGGAATCCCCGTGGGCATCCTGGCGGCGGTACGGAAAAACAGCCTTCTGGACACGCTTTCCATGAGCCTCTCCCTGGTGGGGGTTTCCATGCCGGTCTTTTGGCTGGGCCTCCTCCTGGTCTATCTCTTCGCCGTGAACCTGCACTGGTTGCCCACGGGGGGAAGGCTTTCCACCGACTTGGCCATAGATTTCCGGCCCATCACCGGTTTCCTGGTCCTGGACGGGATGCTGGCCCTGAAACCCGAGGTCCTGATGGATGCCCTCAGGCACCTGATCCTCCCCGCCCTCACCCTGGGTACCATCCCCTTGGCCATTCTCACCCGCATCACCCGGAGCGCCATGCTGGAGGTGCTCTCCCAGGATTACGTGCGCACCGCCAGGGCCAAGGGTTTGGCGGAGCGCCAGGTGATCCTGAAGCACGCCCTAAAGAACGCCCTCCTGCCCGTGGTCACCATCGTCGGCCTGCAGTTCGGTACCCTTTTGGGCGGGGCCATCCTCACGGAAACCATCTTCTCCTGGCCGGGCATAGGCTCCTACATCTACGAGGGCATCCTCAACCGCGACTACCCCGTGGTCCAGGCCGGGGTGCTGGTGGTGGCCACGGTCTTCGTCCTGGTCAACCTCCTGGTGGACCTCTCCTACGCCCTTTTGGACCCTCGCATCCAGTACAGGTGAACCCATGGAAACCCCCACCCGTCAGGCTCTTCGGCGTTTCCTGAAATCGCCTTCCGGCAAGGTGGGCCTGGTTTTGACCCTCTTCCTGGTCCTTCTGGCCCTGTTCATCCCCTTGCTGAAGCCCTATGACCCCACCACGGACCGGGACTACCTGAACCGGCTCAAGCCCCCCACCCTGGAACACCCCTTCGGGACTGACCACCTGGGGCGGGATGTCTTCACCCGGGTCCTCCACGGAAGCCGCATCTCCCTCCAGGTGGGCGTGATCTCGGTAAGCATCGGCCTTTTCCTGGGTACCCTCCTGGGCCTCCTGGCCGGGTTCTACCGGGGAAGGACCGAGCTTCTCATCGGCTGGCTTGCCGACCTGCTCCTGGCCTTTCCCGGAACCCTTTTGGCCATCGCCATCGTGGCGGTTTCCGGCCCCAGCCTGCAAAACGCCATGCTGGCGATCGGCATCGTGCAGGTGCCCGTCTACATCCGCCTGGCCCGCTCCATGGTCCTCTCCTTAAGGGAGCTGGACTTCGTGCAGGCGGCCATCGCCCTGGGGGCGGGGAATGGACGGATTCTCTTCCGCCACATCCTCCCGGGTACCCTGGCCCCCCTGGTGGTGCAGGCTACCTTGTCCATCGGCACCGCCACCCTCGAGGCGGCCGCCTTGGGCTTTCTGGGCCTTGGGGCCCAGCCCCCTGCTCCCGAGTGGGGAGCCATGATCGCCGACAGCTTCAAGGGAGGCTACGCCATGAACGCCCCCTGGACCATGATCTTCCCGGGGCTTTTCATCATGCTCACCGTTTTGGCCTTCAACCTCCTGGGGGATGGCCTCAGGGACGCCCTGGACCCGAGAAGCCGCTAAAGGCTAAAGGCGGCCTTAAGAAGGAAGCAAGCTCCAAAGGGGTATCATGGAACCATGAGAAAAGGCTTCCTCTTTCTCCTGCTCTTTTTGCCTCTCCTCAGCGCCTGCGAGCTTCTGGAAGGCACGGGCTACCGGGTGGCCGAGGCCCAGCTCCTCTTCCCTGAGGCCACGGAGCGCTGGACCTACTTCTACGGGGAGCCCCGGGAGGTCCGGCTCGGCACCCAGGTCCTCCGCCTGGAAAAGGCCTCGGGGGAAAGCCTCTGGGCGGTGCCGGGAGCCCTTTGGGTGGGGGGAAATCCCGTGCTCAGGGAGGTGGGACCTGCCCTCCGCCCCTTGGCCGAGGCGGTGCGGGGAATCCAGGGAAGCCTCCTCGAGGTCCGGGCCCAGGCCAACCTGCGCGCCACCTGGTTCTACGACGGGGTAGGCTGGGTCAGGCTTACGGGGAGCCTGAGGGAAGGGGAAAGCCGGAGCCTGGTCCAGCCCGCCCAGTACCAGACCCCGGACCTCTACGCCTTCACCGGGACGGAAACCCAGGTCCTCCTCCGGGAGATCCTGGCCCGGCGGGGGGGAAGGCAGGTGGTGGTCTTTGAGCTTTCCGATCCCGTCTTAAGGCCCCTGGCCTTTGACCCCATCCCCGATGGTTACCGGGTGGGGGCTCTGCAGGTGCAGTACGGGCTTAGAGTGGAGGTGGTGACCCCACCCCCTCCCGCCTACCGCATCCTGGAACGCGGGGCCAATGCCGCCTACCAGGAAACCGAGCCCAAGGCCTTTCTGGCCAACAATCCCACCCGCTTCGCCGAGGTCTGGAACCTGGTGGTGGCGAACCGCATCCCCCCGCCCACCCGCCCCTAGCGTGGACTTCCGCACGAGGAGCGTGGCCGCCTTCTTCTGGGGCTTGAAGCCCACCGGAGGGTATGGCCTCGAGGTGGTGGGGGTTACCTATGCGGGCGGAACCGCCCGGGTCATCCTGAACCTGCAAAGCCCACGGCCCGGGGCCATCGTCACCCAGGCCCTCACCAGCCCGTACGTGATCCTGGAGCTGGAACGGGTGAGCCGCGTGGTCTTCACCGACCCTTCAGGGCGGGTCCTGGCCGAAGCGCGGGAGTAGCCTACCCCTTAAGGCGCCCACCAGGTACAAGGAGCCCGTGGCCAAAACGGGAACGCCATCCCCTTGCGCCGCCTTGACGGCCTCCCCCAAGGCCTCCCAGGGATCCTCAAAAAAGGGTTCCCCAAGCTCCCTTCCCAAGGCCCCCTCCCCCGCCCGGGTGTAGCGGACGCTTCTGGCCTTGGGAAGGAGGTGGGCCAGAACCCCCTTCACGTCCTTCCGGGGAAAGGCCCCAAAGACCAGATGGTAGGCGGAAAGCTCCCGGCTAAGGGCCAGGGCTGCCGGGGGATTGTGGGCTCCATCCAGGTACACCTCCACCCCCTCCAAAAGGAAGCGCTCCAGCCGGCCTGGATGCCTTGCCTCCCGAAGCCCTTGGGCAATGGCCTCCTCGGGGAATCCGAGGAGCCTCAAGGCCGCTGCCGCCAGCCGGGCGTTCTCCTCCTGGAAGGCCCCCTTCAGGACCGGTGGCGCAGGCAGGGCAAAAAGAGGGTCCAGGGGGTCCAGAAGGTAAAGGGGGCTTCCCCGGGTGCGGGCCACTTCCCGCACCACCTCCAGGCCTACCCCCCTGGCCCCGGTGACCACCGGCACCCCTTTGCGGAAGGCTCCCGCCTTTTCCCGGGCCACGGCCTCCAGGCTCCCCCCCAGGGCCTCCAGGTGGTCCTCTCCCACGTTGGTGAGCACGGTGAGGGCCACCCGGGGAAGGATGTTGGTGGCATCCCTCTCCCCTCCCACCCCCGCCTCCACCGCCGCAAAGGCCACGCCCCGCTTTTGGAAATGCTGAAAGGCCAAGGCGGTGGCGAGGTCAAAAAACCCCGGGGGCTCGGGCCAGGCCTCCCCCCTGGCCCACACCACGAACTCCACCACCTCCTCCTCGAGGATCCACCCTCGGTGGGTGCGGATCCTCTCCCGGAAGTCCATGAGGTGGGGGCTGGTATAGGCTCCATAGGGAAGCCCTGCGGCGCGGAAGGCCGCCTCCAGGTAGGCCACCACGCTTCCCTTTCCGTTGGTGCCCAGGACGTGCACCGCCTGAAAAGCCTCCTCCGGGTGCCCGAGGCGTTCCAGGAGGGTCCTAATCCGGCTTAGGCCCCGCTCTCCCTGGCGGCGCTGGGCGAAGAGCCACCCCGTGGCCTCCCGGTAGGTCATGGCCTAGCCCTCCGCATACTGGAGCCGGTACAAGGTGGCATAGTAGCCCCCTTTCTGGAGGAGCTCCTCGTGGGTACCCTCCTCCACCAGGCGCCCTTTTTTGAAGACCAGGATGCGATCCACCCGGCGGATGGTGGAAAGGCGGTGGGCGATGATAATGGAGGTCCTCCCCTCCATGGCCCTGTAGAGGGCCTCCTGTAAGCGCCTTTCCGTTTCCGAATCCACGTTGGCCGTGGCCTCATCCAGGATAAGGAGGATATCCGGGTTGGCCAGAAGGGCCCGGACCAAGGCCAGAAGCTGCTTTTCCCCCGTGGAAAGCCCTGCCCCCCTCTCCCCCACCCGGGTGTGGTAGCCCTGGGGTAGGCGCAAAATGGCCTCGTGCACCCCCAAAAACCGGGCCACCTCCACCACCTTCTCCTCGGGGATGGTCTCGTCAAAAAGGCGCAGGTTGTCCAGAATGGTGCCCGAGAAGAGGAAGGGATCCTGGAGCACGATCCCCACGTGCCGCCTTAGGTCCTCCTGGCGGTAGTTCCGCACATCCTCCCCATCGATGAGCACCCGGCCCCTTTGGGGGTCGTAGAAGCGGGCGATGAGGCTCACCACGCTGGTCTTGCCCGCCCCCGTGGCCCCCACCAGGGCCACCTTCTCTCCCCTGGCGATGCGGAAGGAAACCCCCTTGAGCACCCAGTCCTTGTCCGTGGGCTCCACGCCCTTGGGGGTATAGGCCAGCCAGACCTCGCGAAACTCCACCTCCCCCCGGAAGCGGGCGATGGGCTTGGGGTTTTCCGGGTCCTTGAGCTCCTCCTCCGTGTCCAAAACCCCGAAGATGCGCTCGGCGCTGGCCATGGCTCCCTGGAAGAGGTTGAACTTATCCGAAAGGTCCTGCAGGGGCTGGAAAAGCTGGCGGGTGTAGTCCACAAAGGCCACCAGAAGCCCCAGGGTGGCCACCCCCCGCACCACCTCACCCCCGCCGTAGAAGAGGAGGCCCGCCACCGCCAGATCCCCCAGGAACCCCACCACGGGAAAGAAGAGGGCAAACCAGCGCACGATCTCCACCCAGGCCCTAAGGAGGTCCCGGCTCAGGCGGTCAAACTTCTCCTCCCGTTCCCTTTCCTTCACGAAAAGCTGGATGGTTTCCACCCCGGAAAGGTTTTCCTGCAGGGCGGCGTTCAAGCGGGCCAGGCGCAGGCGCATCTCCCGGTAAGCGGTGCGCATGCCGTTCCGCACCCAGGCGGTGACCCAGAGGAGCACGGGCACCACCAGGAGGACCACCAGGGTGAGCTTGGGGCTTAAGACCATCATGAAGGCCAAGAGGCCCAGGATGGTAAAGAAGTCGGCGATGACCCCCACGAGCCCCCCGGTGATGAACTGGTTGATGGCGTCCACGTCGGAGGTGATGCGGGTCATGAGGCGGCCCACGGGGTTTTTGTCGTAAAAGCCCGGGTGGAGGCGCATGAGCTTGCCGAAGAGGGCGCTCCTTAAGTCGAAGAGCACCCTTTGCCCCACCCACTGGATCAGGTAGGTCTGGCCGTAGGTGGCGGCGAAGTTAACCCCCCGCACCAGGAGGAAGCCCAGGCTCACCCAAAGGAGAAGGGCAAAGCGCTCCGCCAGGGGCTTGGCTTCCTTGGGAACCAGGGCCCCGTCGATGGCCCACTTGAAGAAGAGGGGGGTGAGGGCGGCGGTGAGGGTGGTGAGGAGGAGGAAGAGAAGGGCCAAGGCCACCTGGGCCCGGTAGGGCCTCACGTACTGGAGGATGCGGGCGAAGAGGACCCGGTCAAAGGCCTTGGTGTAGGCGTCCTCCTGCTCCCTATGGGAGGCATCCTGGCTCATCCCTCCACCTCCCCTTCCACCTCCATGCGCTGGATGCGGTCCAGCTCGGCATAGAGGCCCCCGGCCTCGAGGAGGCTTTCATGGGTGCCCTCCTCCACGATCCTTCCCTCGTCCAGAACGATGATCCAGTCCGCATGGCGCAGGGTGGCGGTGCGGTGGGAGATGAGGAAGGTGGTCTGGCGGCCCAGGACCCCTTTCAAGCCCTGAAGGATCCTGGCCTCGGTTTCCGTGTCCACGGCGCTTAGGGCATCGTCCAGGATGAGGATCTTGGGCCCCTTGGCCAAGGCCCGGGCCAGGGCCACCCGCTGCCGCTGGCCACCCGACAACGTCACCCCCCGCTCCCCCAGCACGGTTTCGTACCCCCTGGGGAAGGCGAGGATCTCCTCGTGGATGCCGGCAAGCCTCGCCGCCCACTCCACCCGCTCCCGATCCAGGGTTTCCAAACCGAAGGCGATATTTTCCAGAATAGTTTCGCTAAATAGGAAGGGCTCCTGGGGGACCACCCCCACCGCCTGGCGCAGGGTGGCCAGGGGGATCCTCCGCGCCTCATACCCCCCCACGTAAACCCGTCCCTCCGTGGGGTCCAAAAGGCGGGGTACGAGGGCGGCAAGGAGGCTTTTCCCCGAGCCCGTGCGCCCGGTGATCCCCAGGGTCATGCCTTCGGGGACGGTGAGGGTGAGGTCTTTAAGAAGCCAGCGCCCATCCCGCCAAAGCCCCACCCCCTCGAGGCGCACCTCCCCGGAAAGATCGGCCACGGAAAGGGGCAAGGGATCCTCGTCGCGAACGGCGGGCTCCCGGTCCAGAAGCTCCAAAAGCCTTTTCAAGCTGGTAAAACCCCGCTGGTACATGGCCATCACCCAGCCGAGGCCCAGAATGGGCCAGGTGAGCTGGGCCAAATAGGCGTTGAACTGCACCAGCTGGCCCACGCTCATCTCCCCCCGGACCACCATCCCCCCGCCCACCCAGAGGACGGTGAGAAAGGCAAACCCCATGAGAAAGCCCAGCAGGGCCTGCATGGGCCCCTCCACCTTGGCCAGGGCCAGGCTCTTGCCCATGTAGATGCGGTTCAGCTCCTGGAAGCGGGATAACATGCGCCCTTCCAGGGCATACCCCTTCACCACCCGGATGCCGCTGAAGGCCTCCTGGGCCAGGGTGCTGATCTGGTCAAAGGCCTCCTGGGCCTCCCGGTAGCGGCGGTCGATGAGGCGCAGGAGGTAGAACATGGCCAGGGCGATGAAGGGAAGAATCAGGCTGAGGTAAAAGGCCAGCCTGACGTTCACCGCATACATGGAGAAGAAGGCCAGGAGGACCAGGAAGGAGAGGCGGCTACCCATCATGATCCCCGGCCCCACCATCTCCCGCACCGCGGAGAGATCGGTGTTCAAGCGGTTCATCAGGTCCCCCACCCGGGTGGCGTGGTAGAAGGAGCGGTCCAGGCAGAGAAGGTGGTGGAAGAGATCCTTCCTGAGGTCGTACTCCACCAGGCGGCTGGCCACCACCGCCAGCCGGCGCATGAAGAAGGAGAGAAGGGCGCTGATCCCGGCGGAAAGAAGCAAAAGGGAGGCATAGCGCCCGTAGGGCCCGCCATGACCCAAGGCATCCACGGCCAGGCGCAGGAAGTAGGGGCTCAGCACGAAAAAGAAGATGGAAAGAAGGCCCAGCAGGACTCCCAGGGCGTACCGCCCCCGGTAAGGGTAGAGGTAGGCCCCCAGGCGGCGGAGGGGAGCGACTGACCAACCGGTCATAGCCATGAGTTTACCCCAAATCCGGGCGGGCGGAAAAAAGACCTGGCCACACCGTAGTTAGCCCCCCTGCATTTCCTCCTTCAAGGAGCGCAGGGCCTCCTGCCAGTCCTCCCCCAGGGTGACCAGGCGGTGGGGCTTGGCAAGCCGCCGCACAGCCTTGCGCAAGATCCCGGGAATGGGGGGACAGGTGTAGGAAACCACCAGCAAAAGACCCCTCACCCGGCCCAGGCGGTGGAGGTAGTGGACCATGCCCACCAGTTCCCGGTCGGTGGGAAGGTCCATGGGGAGGAGCCTATCCCCCTCCTCCCTGAGCTTCTCCGGGGGCAGGTCGGGGAAGTAGGGGATGAGCCCCTCCCGGGCCAAAGCCTCCTCCACCGTCCTCCGGAAGGATTCCTCCTCGAGGAGGTAGGGCTGGGCCACCACCCCCACGCTCCCCAGGGGGGTCTTGAGGGGAGGAGGAGGTTTCAAAAGCCCCCGCACCCGGTCCAGGGCCCGCCCCACCAGCATGGGGTTCTGGGTGAGGAGGTGGCCCACCTCCGCTACCCGGCCCAGGACCCTTTCGGAAAGCTCGGCGGGCACCTTGAGCACCGGGGGAAGCCCCGGAAAGTAGCGGAGGAGGGTGGCCTCGAGGTCCAGAAGCCACGGGCACTGCCCCCCACCCTTTTCCGACTCCACCCCTCCTTGGAGGTCGGGAAGGAGCAGGTAATCCACCCCTTGGACCTTCAGGGCCTCCACCTGGGCCAAAAGCTCCTGCACCGGCAGGCAGTAGGGCTGGTGGCGGGCAGGCGGCACCTCCACCCGCACCACCTCCACCCCCAAGGCCTTTAAATACGCTTCCCAAAAGCCCAGGTATCGCCGGGACAGGAAGCCCCTCAGGACACCCACGCGCATACGCCCTATCCTACGCCAAGGGCCTTTAAAAAAGCCAGAAGCACCTCCCGCCCCTCCCAAAGGCTTTGGGGAAGCACCCATTCCTCCGGGGTGTGGGCCCCACCCCCCCGGTACACCCCCAGGGCCAAGGCGGGGATACCCCGTTCGATGGCGGCGCTGGCATCGGTGGAACCCGGCTGGAACTGGGGCCTTTCCCCGATCTTGGCCAGCGCCACCTCCGCTGCCTGCAGAAGCTTAGGCGTGGCGGTGCTCCCCGCAGGCCTCCTTCCCAGGACCTCCAGGGAAACCTCCACCCCGTGGAACCGGGCCGCCTCCTCCACAACCTCCTGGGCCTTGTGGTAGAGGGTGCGAAGCGCCTCCTCCTCCAAAGCGCGGATCTCCAGCAAGGCCGAGGCCTCCTTGGGGATGGCGTTGACCGCCTCGCCCCCCCGGAGGCCGCTGGCGTTCAGGCTGGCCTCGCCCCCCACCTCCTTGAACAGGGTGTGCAGCCGGGAAAGCCCCTCCGCCAGGGCAAACACGGGATTGGGGGTCCCCCTGTCCCCCCAGGCGTGGCCCCCCCGGCCCAGAAGGGTAACCCGGAAACGGACCGAGCCCAAAGCCCGGTCCACCACCCCCGGCAGGTACCCATCCACCGCCACCACCACCTCGGGAGCCAGGGTTTCCACCAGGGCCCGGGCCCCCTTGAGGTTCCCTAGACCCTCCTCCCCCACGGTGAAGCCCCGCACCACCCCGGGCATCTCGGGAAGGGAGAGGAGAACGGCCACCCCGCTGGAGTTGTCCCCCACCCCGGGGCCATAGAGCCTCTCCCCCACCCGCCTCGGGGGCTTTGGCGGCAACACCGTGTCCAGATGGGCGAGGAGGAGCACCGGCCCTCCCCCGCCCACACGTTGCCCAGGCCATCCCTTCGGGCCCTGGGCAGATGGGCGGCCACGAACTCCCCCCGCGCCCCCTCCCCCGCCAGGGGGGAGAGCTCCAGAAGAAGCCGCACCGGGTCCACTACTCCTGGGGCTCGGGTCCGGCCAGCCCCTCCCGGATGGCGTAAAGGGCCGCCTGGGTGCGGTTGTTCAGGTGGAGTTTTTGGAAGATCTCGGAAAGGCGGTTGCGCACGGTCTTCTCGGAAAGCTGAAGCTCGGCGGCGATCTCCAGGTTGGTGTAGCCCTGGGCCACCAGCTTGAGGATCTGGATCTCTCTCTCGGAAAGCTCCGCATGGAGGGGAAGGCTGGACTCCTTCTTGGCCCGAAAGTCCTGGATAATCCGCCCGGCCAACTCAGCATCCAGGAGCACCTCCCCGGCGTGCACCCGGCGGATGGCCCCGATGAGTTCGCTGGCATCCGTATCCTTGAGGAGATAGCCCCTGGCCCCTGCCTTCACCGCCTCGAAAACGTAGGCATCCTGGCGGTACATGGTGAGGATAATCACCTTGGCCTCGGGCCACTCCTTGAGGATGGCCTGGGTGGCCTGCACCCCATCCAGGTTCGGCATCTGGATGTCCATGAGGATGACATCCGGCCTGGCCTCGAGGGCATGCCTTAACGCCTCCCAACCGTCCTTGGCCTCGCCCACCACCCGGAAATCCCCTTCCGCCTCCAAAAGGCTTTTGAGCCCCTGGCGGAAGAGGGCATGGTCGTCCGCTAACAGTACCCGAATCACCCCTCCATCTTAGCGCTGGTGG
Organism: Thermus sp. NMX2.A1; assembly: GCF_000511705.1. Classification (NCBI taxonomy): domain Bacteria; kingdom Thermotogati; phylum Deinococcota; class Deinococci; order Thermales; family Thermaceae; genus Thermus; species Thermus sp. NMX2.A1. The sequence continues at coordinate 13,749 of NZ_ATNI01000066.1, read as the reverse complement.
GCTTGGTGTAGGGTGAAAGGGTGAAGGTTCTCACCGTGGAGAAGCTGGTGCCGGGAGGTTATGGCCTCGCCCGCACCGAGGAAGGAGCCGTCCTCATCAAGGGGGCCCTGCCGGGGGAGGTGGTGCGGGGAAAACCCGTGCGCCGCAAGGGAACCCTTTTCCTGGAGGAGGTGGAGGTGCTCACCCCCCGTCCCGACCGCTACCCCCACCCCCTTCCCCCTTCCGCCGACCTGCCCCTGGCCTACGAAAGCCAGCTTCCCCTGAAGGAAGGCCTGGTGCAGGACGCCCTTATGCGCATCGCCAGGCTTTCCTTTTCCCTGGCCCCCATCCACCCCTCCCCCAGGCCCCTGGGCTACCGTACCGCCGCCCAGTACGCCCGCCATCCCCTGGGGGGCCTGGCCTACCGCCTTCCGGAAACCCAGGAGCTTTTCCCGCTGGAGGAGGACCCCCTTCTGGCCGAGCCCTTAGCCTGGGCCTTCTCCCTTCTCAAGACCTGGCCCTTGCCGGTGGAGGAGGTGGCCTTAAGGGGAAGCCTCCTCGAGGGCCGGGTGCTCCTCGGCCTCATCGGGGGAAACCCGGAAAACCTCAAGCGCCCCGCCAGGGCCCTGGTGCGGGAGGGGTTCGCCGGGGTGGTCTGGGCCGAACCCTCCCCCAAGGGCCGCTTCCGGGGAAGGGTCCAGCCCCTTTACGGGGAAAGGACCCTGCTGGAGCGGTTCGGCCCCCTCACCGCCACCGTGAGCGTGGAAAGCTTCAGCCAGGTGAACCCCTTGGCCATGGGGGAACTCCTGGAGGAGGCTCTGAACCTGGTTTCCGGCGGGAAACGGGCCCTGGAGCTCTATGCGGGAAGCGGCCTTTTCTCCCTTCTCCTGGCCCCCCGTTTCCAGGAGGTGGTGGCGGTGGAGATCAGCAAGGAGGCCGAGCGCCGGGGAGAGGCGGATAGGAGGCGGCTTGGCATAGAACACGTGCGTTTCCACCGGGGGGACGCCAAGGAGGCCAGGAATCTCGGCCGCTTTGACCTGGTGGTCCTGGACCCACCCCGCACCGGCCTTTCCCCGGAGGTGAGGGCCTACCTTTTGAAGTCCCGGCCCAAGGAGGTCCTCTACGTGGCCTGCGACCCCGCCACCTGGGCCAGGGACGTGGGGGAGCTGGTGGGAGGTGGCTACCAACTGGCCTTCGCCCGGCCCTACGACTTCTTCCCCTTCACCCACCACGTGGAGGTCCTCTCCCTCCTGCGGCTAGGGTAAGGGAAGGCCCTGGAAGAAGGGCGCGGGGTCCACGGGGATGCCGAAAAGGCGCACCTCCAGGTGCAGGTGGGGCCCGGTGGAAAGCCCCGTGCTCCCCAAAAGGCCGATGACCTGGCCCCCTTTCACCCTCTCCCCCACCCTCATCCTCCTTTCCGAAAGGTGCCAGTACCCTGTGCAAAGGCCCATCCCGTGGCTCAGGACCACTGCCTCCCCCCGCACCCTTAGCCTTTCCGAAAGCACCACCACCCCTCCGGCCACCGCCCGCACGGGGGTGCCTAAGGGGGCAGCGAAGTCCAGGCCCTCGTGATAGGAGGTGAGAAGGGTGCCGTAGCGCCGACGGGTACCGAAGGCGCTGGTGATGCGCCCACCCTCCAGGGGCTTCAGGAAGCGGGAAAAGGTCAAGGGCCCTTCCCTCGGGCAGGCCCCCACCACCTTCTCCCGCTCCGCCCTCAGACCGGGATCCTTAAGAAGCTCCTCCAGGGATGGGGTCAGGGCCAGGGTTTCCCTGCGGTAGCCTCCCGGGGCCACCTCGAGGGTAAGAGGGCTTTCCTCCCCCTCGAGGACCAGGCGTAAGGGATACCCTTTGGGCTCCACCAGGGCTCCCACGGCTAGAAGAGCCCAGAGGCCCTTCTCCCCGGGCACCAGGGAGTAGCGCACCCCCAAGAACTCCGCATACCCCCAGGTGTATCCCTCCACCCAGAGGGCAAAGGCCCGGCCCTGGATCGGGGGGAAATAAACCAGGCTTCCCCTGGGCAGGGCCACCTCCACCCCGGGGCGCACCCGGAGCACCTGCCCGGCCCGGATGCGGCTGGGATCCTTAAGGCCGTTCAGGCGGGCCAGCTCCTCCACTGTGGTGCCGTAACGGCGGGCAAGGGAAAAAAGGGTTTCCCCGGGGGCCACGGTGTGCCAAAGGGTAGCCCCCTCTAGGTGGCTCCTTTGAGGCGGATTGGGACCCACCTGGGCCAGGGCCAGAAGCCAGAGGACCACCAGGGCCAGAAAGGCGGGCATGGGCTTATCCTATGGGCAAAGGAGCCTATATGGTGCTGATCCTAAACGGACCCAACCTGAACCTGCTGGGCCAGCGGGAGCCCGAGGTTTACGGGAGGACAACCCTCGAGGAGCTGGAAGCCCTCTGCGAGGCCTGGGGAGCGGAGCTGGGCCTAGGGGTGGCCTTCCGCCAGAGCAACTACGAGGGGCAGCTGATCGAATGGGTACAGCAAGCCCATCGGGAGGGGTTCTTGGCCATCGTCCTTAACCCCGGGGCCCTCACCCACTACTCCTACGCTCTTCTGGACGCCATACGGGCCCAGCCCCTTCCCGTGGTGGAGGTGCATCTCTCCAACCTCCACGCCCGCGAGCCCTTCCGCCAGCACTCGGTCACCGCAGGAGCCTGCCGGGGCATTGTCTCCGGGTTCGGGGTGCTTTCCTACAAGCTGGCCCTGGTCTACCTGGCGGAGGTCCTGGAGGTGGGGGCCCCCTAGGGCCCCATCCCCTCCTGGCCGGGGAAGACCCCGGCGGGGAAGTTGCTATACTTAAAGGAGGCGGAAACGCCCAAGGAGCGCTATGTCCCAGGTTCTGCCTGTAGAGATCACCGAGGAACTTAAACAGAGTTTCATCAACTACGCCATGTCCGTCATCGTGGACCGGGCCCTGCCCGACGTGCGGGACGGGCTCAAGCCGGTCCAGAGGCGGATCCTCTTCGGCGCTTACCAGGAGGGGGTGCTCCCGGGCCGGAAGCACGTGAAAAGCGCCAAGATCGTGGGCGAGGTCATGGGCAAGTACCACCCCCACGGGGACGCCGCCATCTACGACGCCCTGGCCCGTCTGGCCCAGCCCTGGAACCTGCGCTACCCCCTGGTGGATGGCCAGGGGAACTTTGGCTCCTTAGACGGGGACCCTCCGGCGGCCCAGCGCTACACCGAGGCCAGGCTCTCCCCCCTGGGGGCGGAGATGCTTCTGGACATCGACAAGGAGACGGTGAACTTCCGCCCCAACTACGATGGCTCCCTTAAGGAGCCCGAGGTCCTCCCCTCCGCCATCCCCAACCTCCTGGTAAACGGGGCGAGCGGCATCGCCGTGGGCATGGCCACCAGCCTTCCTCCCCACAACCTCTCCGAGGTGGTGGATGCCCTGGTGGCCATGATCGACAACCCCGGAATCACCCTCGAGGAGGTCATGCGCTACCTCCCCGGCCCCGACTTCCCCACCGGGGGGAAGCTCTCCCGGAAAGGCATCCAGGAGGCCTACGCCACGGGACGGGGAAGCCTCAAGGTGCGGGCCAAGGTACGCATCGAGGAGAAGGGCCAAAGGCCCATGCTGGTGGTCACGGAAATCCCCTACCAGGTCAACAAGGCGGGCCTCATCGCCCAGATCGCCGCCCTGGTCAAGGCCAAGAAGATCGAGGACATCGTGGCCCTGAGGGACGAGTCCGACCGCCAGGGCCTGCGCATCGCCATAGAGCTCAAGCGGGGGGCAAGCCCCCAGGTGGTCCTGAACCAGCTCTACAAGCACACCGCCTTGCAGACCTCCTTCACGGTGAACCTCCTGGCCATCGTGAACGGGGAGCCCAAGGTCCTCCCCCTTCTCTCCCTCATGCGCCACTACCTGGACCACCGCAAGGAGGTGGTGCGCCGGCGAAGCCTCTTTGACCTCAAGAAGGCCGAGGAGCGGGCCCACGTCCTGGAGGGCCTCCTCATTGCCCTGGACCACATTGACGAGGTCATCGCCTTGATCCGGGCCTCTCAGGATGCCAGCGAGGCCCGAAAGGGGCTCATGGAGCGCTTCGGGCTAAGCGAAATCCAGGCCCAGGCCATCCTGGACATGCGCCTGCAACGCCTGGTGGCCCTGGAACGGGAAAAGCTCTTAGAGGAGTACCGGGAGCTCATGGAGGAGATCGCCCGGCTTAAGGCCATCCTCGAGGAGGAGGGACGGCTTTGGGCCGAGGTCAAGAAGGACCTCCTTAGGGTCAAGGAGAAGTACGGGGATGCCCGGCGCACGGTGATCACCGAGTTCGAGGACAGCTTCAACCCCGAGGACCTCATAGAGGACGAACCCATGGTCATCACCCTCACCGCCCAGGGCTTCCTAAAGCGCCTTCCCCTGGAGAGCTACCGGGCCCAGGGGCGGGGGGGAAGGGGCTGATCGCCGGCAAGACCAAGGAGGAGGACGAGGCCATCCAGGTCTTCGTGGCCCAGGCCCATGAGGACCTCCTCCTCTTCACCAACCGGGGCCGGGTCTACCGCCTGAAGGTCTACGAGCTACCGGAGATGGGCCGGCAGGCCCGGGGGGTGCACGTGAAGACCCTCCTTCCCCTGGCCGAGGAGGAGGAGGTGGCCGCCCTGCTTTCCGTAAGGGGCCTGGACGGGGAGGGCTACCTGGTCTTCGCCACGGAACGGGGCCTGGTGAAGCGCACCGCCTTAAGGGAGTACCAGAACCTGGGGGCGGCGGGGCTCATCGCCATCCGCCTCCTGGAAGGGGATCGCCTGATCGGGGTGGCCCTTTCCGACCCCGAGGACGAGGCCATCCTGGCCACGGAGGAGGGGCAGGCCATCCGCTTCGCCCTGGAGGAGGTGAGGGCCACGGGCCGGGACAGCCAGGGGGTGACGGGGATCCGCTTCAAGAAGCCGGGCGACCGGGTGGTCTCCCTGGTAACGGTGAAGCCCGGGGAGATGGTGGACCTCCTGGCGGTGAGCACCCGGGGCTACGGCAAGCGCACCCCTCTCGCCGAGTACCCCCTGCAGGGCCGGGGGGGAATGGGGGTGATCACCTATAAGGTTTCCACCAAGGTGGGCCGCCTGGCCGCCCTCCTCAAGGTGCGGGGCACGGAGGACCTCCTGGTCCTTTCCAAGAAGGGCCTGGCCATCCGCACCCCCGTGGCCGATATCCGCCAGTACTCCCGGGACACCGCCGGGGTCAAGGTGATGAATCTCCCCGAGGACGACGAGGTGGTGAGCGCCTTTGCCGTGGAGGAGGAGCAGTGATGGAGGAGGTGGTCCTGATCACCGCCCCCAGCGAGGAGGTGGGCCGCACCCTGGCCCGCACCCTGGTGGAGGAGGGCCTGGCCGCCTGCGTGAACCTGGTGCCAGGCCTTACCTCCGTCTACCGCTGGCAGGGGGAGGTGGTGGAGGACCGGGAGGTCCTCCTCATCGTCAAAACCACCACCTTCGCCTTCCCCAGGCTTAGGGAGCGGGTTCTCTCCCTCCACCCCTACACCGTGCCCGAGATCATCGCCCTGCCCATCGCCGAGGGGCACGGGCCCTACCTGGACTGGCTTAAGGAGAACGTGCGGTGACCGCAGGGATTCTGTACCTGCGGGGTTAAGGGGAGCCATGGGGCGGATCCAGCCCATCGCCCGCAGGTTTCCCCTTACCACCCCTATAGACGACCGCAGCGAGTGGCAGAGTCTGCCCCTGGAAGAGCGGCTTGAGGCCGTGTGGGAGATGGCCCTTTTCTGGGCGGAGCGGGAAAGGGAGAAGGCCAGGCGGGAGGGAAGGGAAGCCGAGATCGCCACGGACCGGCTTCTTCCCGTGGCGAGGAAACGCCCCCTGCCAAAACCGTAGCCGGGGACGATTTTTGTAACCCAAAGGTTTACAAAACCGGGAGGGCGTGCTAGCCTAGGGGCAAGGAGGCAGCCATGACCCAGGCCCGCGAAACCGTAACCTTCAAGCCCGGCGAGGTCATCCTGTACCCGGGGGTGCCGGGTCCCCGGGACCGGGTCTACCGGGTCCTCGAGGGGCTCGTGCGCCTCGAGGCGGTGGATGAAGAGGGGAATGCCCTCACCCTGCGCCTGGTGCGCCCCGGGGGGTACTTCGGCGAGGAAGCCTTGGCGGGCATGGAGCGGACGTACTTCGCCGAGGCGGTGACCGAGGTGGTGGCAGAACCCCTCCCCAAGGAACCCCATCCCGAGGAGATCCGCCAGGTGCTCCTCAGCCTGGCCCAGGCCCTTTCCGAGTCCTACCGGCGCATTGAGCGCCTGGCCACCCAGCGCCTGAAAAACCGCATGGCTGCGGCCATCCTGGAGCTGGCGGAAACCCCCTTGGCCCACGAGGAGCCGGAGGGCTTGGTCCTCCGCGCCACCCACGACGAGCTGGCCGCAGCGGTGGGGAGCGTGCGGGAAACCGTGACGAAGGTCATCGGGGAGCTTACCCGGGAAGGCTACATCCGCTCCGGCTACGGCAAGATCATCCTGAAGGACATCAGGGGCCTCAAGGAACTGGCCCAAAGCCGCGGGGACGGGCGCTAAGAGCTACCCCACACGGCCTTCCCCCGTGTGGGGAGCCCGGGTAAACCTTGCCGCCAGCCCGCCCCCACGGAGGATTTTCCCGTAAACTGAAAGCCATGCGCCTGCGCCAGAGGTTCCTCACCGGGCTGGTTACCCTTCTTCCCCTTCTGGTCACCCTCTACTTCCTGGCCTGGGTCTACACCTATTCCGGGGGCTACATCCAGAGCTTCCTGCGCCTCCTGAACCTCGAGGTGCCCCGAACCTACCAGCCCCTCCTACCCTTCGTGGGGCTCTTCCTGGCGGGGGTGCTCATCTACCTGGTGGGCACCGTGGCGGAAAACTACCTGGGCCGAAGGCTCATCGTCTCCCTGGAGCGCTCCCTTCTTCTCTTCCCCATCGTGCGGGACATCTACAAGGCGGTGCAGCAGATCACCCACACCCTCTTCGGCCACCAGGAGGTGAAGTTCAGCCGGGCCGCGGTCATCGAGTACCCCCGGAGAGGGCTTTACACCCTCTGCTTCGTGGTGCAGCCGGTGGATGGCCGCCTTCCCCCCTTGCCGGAAGGGTACACCGCCGTCTTGGTGCCCACGAGTCCTGTGCCCGCCAGCGGCATGGTCATCCTGGTGCCCACGGAGGAGGTCATCCCCTTGGAGATCAGCGTGGAGGATGCCCTCAAGTACGTGGTTTCTGCGGGCTTCCTCCTCCCGGAAAAACCTTCAGGCCCCTTAACCTCCCTCCCACAAAGGGCCGGGCCTCCGGCGTAGAATGGAAGGCGATGCGTTCCCTGGCCCTCCTTCTCCTTTTCCTGGGGACGGTTTTGGCCGCCCTTCCTCCCCTCCTGGGGCCTGGCCTCCCCCCGGGCACGGAGCTAAGGCTTTTCTCCCAGGACCTGCGCATCCTGCACGGGGCTTGGCGGGTGGAGGGCAAAAGGCTGATCCCCCTCTCCGCCCCCATACCCCCCAGGCTGGGCCAGGAGGTGCAGCTTCTTCTGGTGCTCCCGGGGGAGAAGCCCCGCACCTTCCCCGGGGTGGCCGACCGCGGGGATGTGGTCCTCCTGCAGGACAAGGAGCGGGTGAGCCTCCTTAGGCTCCTCAAGGAGGTTTATGGCCTCGCCCCTCCGGAAAGGCTCTGGCCATGAAGCGCATCCTGCTCATCGAGGACGATGCGGAGGTGGCCCGCCTGGTGGAGCTGGAGCTCAAGGAGGCGGGCTTCACCGTGGAATGGGCCAAAAGCGGCATGGAAGGCCTGGTGAAGCACCGCGAACGGAAACCGGACCTGGTGGTCCTGGACCTCGGCCTTCCGGACCTGGACGGGGCCGAGGTGGCCCGGCGGATCCGGGCCACCGACGATACCCCCATCCTGGTCCTCACCGCCCAGGATGCCGTGGAGCGCAAGGTGGGCCTTCTTTCCGACGGGGCCGACGACTACCTGGTGAAGCCCTTTCACCCCGCCGAGCTCCTGGCCCGGATCCAGGTGCAGCTGAGGCACAGGGAGGGAAGCGAGGTCCTGAGCGTGGGACGCCTGGAGCTCTACCCCAAGAGGCGGCAGGTTTTCTTCGGGGAGAAGGAGGTGCGGCTTTCCCCCAAGGAGTTTGAACTCCTCCACCTGCTCATGAGCCGGCCGGGACGGGTGTTTCCCCGGCAGGAGATCGAGGAGAAGATCTGGGGCAAATCCTTGGGCCGGGATTCCAACGTCCTGGACGTCCACGTGGCCAACCTCCGGGCCAAGCTCCGCGAGGCCGGGGCCTACGGCTACCTGCGCACGGTGCGGGGCCTAGGGTATGCGGTGCGCCCGGGAAGAGGCGAGGAGGAAACCTAGCCCGGACCCATGTCCTTCCGGCTTCGGCTTTTCCTGTCCTTCAGCCTTCTGTGGCTCCTCTTTTTGGTGGGAGCCCTGTACCTGGCGGGACAGGGAGTGGAGCGAGCCCTTAGAGGCCACATCGAGGCCACCCTCCTGGAGGATGCCAAGCGGGCGGCGGAGGCTTACCGCAAGGGGCAGACGGGGACCCTCCTCACCACCGGGGGTGTCTACCTGCACCTCTATGCGGAGGATGGGGAGGCCCTGATCCTGACCCAGGAGGCCCACCGCCTTCCCCCTGAGGCCCTGAAGGAAGTGGGGAAGGTTCCCCGGGTCATCTGGCAGGGAGGTTTCGCCGCCGCTTTGGTGCGCACCCCCTTGGGCCTCCACCCTAGCCAACCTAGCCCCTTCGGGGCCCTTATCCTCGCCCTCACCCAGGACACCGCCCCCATAGACCTGGCGCAAAAGGCCTTGAGACAAGCCCTCCTCGAGGCCTTCTTCCTTCTTTTCCCCCTGGGCACGGCCTTGGTCTACCTCACCGCCCGCCTCACCGCCAGGCCCCTGGAGGAAGCCGCCAAGGAGATCGCCCGGCGTAACCCCGAGCGCCTGGACCCCGTTCCCCTCAACCTCCCCAAGGACGAGTTCGGCCGCATGGTGGAGGCGGTAAACAGCCTCCTCTTCGCCCTCAAGGAGGCCAAGGAGAAGGAACGGGCCTTTCTGGCCGAGGCCAGCCACGAGCTCAGGACCCCTCTCACCGTGCTTCTCGGCCACCTGGACCGGCTAGGGCGAAACCCCCAAGACCCCGAAGCTCTTGGGAGCGCCCGGGCCACCGCGGAGCGGATGCGCCGCCTGGTGGAGGACCTCCTCTCCCTGGCCCGGGGGGAGGCGGAGCGCACCTTAAACCCCCACATCGTGGACCTGAAGGCCTTAGCGGAGGAGGCCGCCCGGGAGTATGGGGTGGCCTTTCAGGGGGAGGCCCTAGAGGTCCTCGGGGACCCGGACCGGCTCTTACAGATGCTCAGGAACCTGATCGCCAATGGGGTGCGGGCCGCGGGGAGGGAAGGAGTCTGGGTGCGCCTCAAGCGGGAAGGGGGAAACGCCCTCTTGGAGGTGGAGGACCATGGCCCGGGAATCCCTGAAGACCTCCTTCCCCGCCTCTTTGAGCGCTTCGCCCGGGGACCCGGAGGAGGCACAGGCCTTGGCCTGGCCATCGCCCAGGCCATCGCCAAAGCCCACGGGGGGGAGATCACCGTGGAAAGCCAGCCCGGCCTGACCCTCTTCCGGGTGCGCCTTCCCCTTCTCGAGGAAGAGGCCTAGGGTTAGGCCTAAGGACGAAAGGCATCAAGGGCCGGGTACCCGGTGGAAGGCGTTGAGGAAGAGGGGAAGGGCCTGGGCCCGGGCCTCCTGCTCCCTCAGGGCCTCCTCAAAGGCCAGGGGGTCCATGAGAAGATGGGGTAGCCTGAGCCAGCCCAGGTAGTACTCCCCTGCCTGCCCCGGGTAGGTAAGGCGGGCCTGCTCCTCGGGGAAAAGTAGGGCCTCGAAGGCCAGGGGGGAGGCCCAAAAGGGGGCATGGGCGGTGCGCTTGAGGAACTCCTTGAGTTTTAAGGGATTGCTGAAGAAACCATACCGCAGGCGCTCATCCAGGCTTTCCAGGCGGCCGAACCATCCCTTCTGGACAAGCTCCATACGCTTGAGGCGAAGCCGAGCATACTGGGCCAGGGAAAGCACCTCCTGGGAAAGCCCCAGGGCCACCAGGAGCCTCGAGGCCACCACGTAGTCCTGGTACTCCCGGTAGGGGTCCACACGTCCAGGATGCCACGGGGAAAGGGGATAGGATGGTGGTATGGATCGCAAGGGATGGGTCATGCGGGCGGTGGAGGCCTTGCGCTTTGCCACCTTCAAGGAGATCCAGCGCTACCTGGACGAAGAGGGGGAAGCCTTCTCCAAAAAGGAGCTGGAGGACACCCTGAGGGCCCTGGTAGCGGAGGGAAGGCTGGAGGAAAAAGAGGGTACCTACCGCCTGGCCCGCAAGAAGGGAGGCGGGGAGGCCTTCGAGAAACTCTTCGGGGACTAGCCCAAAGAGGGTGGGGGGGCGTCAGCGGGAGTAGTTGGGGGCCTCCTTGATGACCACCACGTCGTGGGGGTGGCTTTCGATGAGGCCCGCCATGGTCATGCGCACGAAGCGGGCTTTTTGCCGGAAGGTTTCTATATCCGGGGCCCCCACGTAACCCATAGCGCTCCTCAGGCCCCCCACGATCTGGTAGAGGACATCGGCCACGGGGCCCTTGTAGGGCACCATGCCCTCGATCCCTTCGGGCACCAGCTTCTTGGCCTCGGTCTCCCCTCCCCTACCCGGCTCCTGGAAGTAGCGGTCGGCGGAGCCCTGCCTCATGGCTCCCAGGGAGCCCATCCCCCGGTAGAGCTTGTAGCGGCGCCCGTCCTTCAGCACCTCCTCCCCCGGAGCCTCGTCGGTGCCCGCCAGCATGCTTCCCAGCATCACCGAATGGGCCCCCGCCGCCAAGGCCTTGGCTACATCGCCGGTGTACTTGATGCCCCCATCGGCGATGATGGGCACATCCAGGTCCTTTACCCCCGCCACCGCCTCGAGGATGGCGGAGATCTGCGGCACCCCCACCCCGGTCACCACCCGGGTGGTGCAGATGGAGCCGGGGCCGATGCCCACCTTCACCGCATCCGCCCCCCGTTCCGCCAGGGCCCGGGCCCCTTCCCGGGTGGCCACGTTGCCGGCGATGACCTCCACCTTGTCGCCAAAGGTTTCCTTCAGGTAGGTGAGGGCCTCGAGGATCCCCTTGGAGTGCCCGTGGGCCGAGTCCAGAACCAGGACGTCCACCCCTGCCTCCACCAGGGCCGCCGCCCTCTCCGGCAGGTCGCGGCTCGCCCCCACCGCCGCCCCCACCAAAAGCCGGCCCAGGCGGTCCTTGGCGGCGTTGGGGTACTGCTTGCGCTTCACGATGTCCTTTAGGGTAAGAAGCCCCTTGAGCCTACCCGCCTCGTCCACCAGGGGAAGCTTCTCCACCTTGTGCTTGCGCAGGATCTCCTCCGCCTCCTCCAGGGTGGTGCCGGGAGGAGCGGTGATGAGGCGCTCCAAGGGGGTCATGACCTCGGTGACGGGTCGCTTCAGGTTGCGTTCAAAGCGCAGGTCGCGGTTGGTCACCAGGCCAAGAAGCTTCCCGTAAAGGTCCACCACGGGAAGCCCCCCGATGCGGTACTCCCGCATGAGGCGCTCGGCGTCCTCGAGGGTGGCGGTGGGGGGCAGGGTGACGGGATCCTGGATCATCCCCGCCTCCGAGCGCTTCACCTTGCGCACCATGCTGGCCTGGGCCTCGATGCTGAGGTTCTTGTGGATCACCCCAAGCCCCCCTTCCCGGGCCATGGCGATGGCCATCTCCGCCTCGGTCACCGTGTCCATGGCCGCGGAAAGGATGGGGATGTTGAGGTGAAGCTTTTTGGTAAGCCGCGTCCTCACCGAAACCTCCCGGGGTAGCACTTCCGAGTACCCGGGGAGGAGGAGAACGTCGTCAAAGGTGAGGCCTTCGTAGAGGATCTTACCCTCGTACATGTCCTTCAGGCTATACGCCCCCCTGACCTCCCGTCTAGGGCCAAGACCCCGAAGTCCACCCCACGCAAAAGTCCCATTCCTTCGGGGACCCACTTTATCCGTTTATCCGGATACCCATATAATCAGCGCATGGAGCGCCACGAAGTCCCACGGGAAAGCCGACTCCCGGCGGAAGACCTCGAGCACGTCCTTAGGATCTTCTCCGCCCTGGCCGAGGCCACCCGCCTGCGCATCGCTTTAGGCCTTCTGGAAGGCGAGGAAAGCGTGGGCCGCTTGGCCCAACGCTTACAGCTTCCCCAAAGCACCACCTCGAGGCACCTGGCAGTTTTGCGGGGATCGGGGGTGGTGGACGCCCGCCGGCAGGGCACCCAGGTGTTTTACCACCTTAAAAGCCATGTTGCGGACCTCCTCATCCAAGCCTTCGCCCACGCCGAGCACCAACGCCTGGGCCTCCCGGACCATGGAGCCTAGCCATGAGGCCCCTTCCCCGCCTTCTCCAGAGCCTGCGCAACCCCCTCTTTGCCCGCCTGTACGCCGCCCAGACCACCAGCCTGCTAGGCGATGCCTTCACCTGGGTCGCCCTGGCCCTTCTGGCCTTTGAGGTGGGTGGGGCAAAGTCGGCCACTATCCTGGCCGGAGCCCTCACCCTGCGGGTCACGGCCTTTGTCCTTCTCTCCCCGTGGGCTGGGATCCTGGCCGATCGGGTGGACCGGAGGAAGCTGATGGCAGGTGCGGATCTGGGGCGAATGGGAGTGGTAGGGCTTATGCCCTGGGTAAACGAGGTATGGCAGATCTACGCCCTGATGTTCCTCCTCAACGCCCTCACCGCCTTCTTCACCCCCGCCCACCAGGCGGCGCTGCCCCAGGTGATGAAACAGAAAGACTATGCCCAGGCCATTGCCCTATCCGGAGCCACCTACGAGGTCCTGGGAGTGCTGGGCCCTGGGATAGCCGGGGCCCTGGCGGGCCTCCTCGGAGCGCGGAACCTCTTCCTGCTAAACGGGATAACCTTCTTGTTCTCCGCCCTACTCATACTTACCCTGCCGGCAAGCCTCCGGGTGGAACGGGGAAAAACCCCCACCAGCCCCCTGGGCGATATTCGGGAGGGAACCCTTTGGTTGTGGCGGGATGGCCCCATGCGCTATGCCCTGCTCCTAGAGCTTTCGGCCGCAGTGTCCGGGGCCCTGGTATTGGTGGGCACCGTGGGCTTGGTCCGGGGAAGGTTAGGGCTAGGCGAGTTGGAATACGGCTGGACCATGGCTGCCTTTGGCATCGGGGCCACCTTGGCTGCCTTGGCCATGGGCGCTTGGGAAAACCGCATCCCCCGCACCACCTTTGTCCTTCTGGGTGCCTTGGTTTCCAGCCTGGCGGTTCTGCCCGCCGACTGGGCCTCCCTGCACCTGGTCCTTTTCCTATGGGTTCTGGCCGGCGCAGGCCAAAACTGGGTTAACCTGCCCACCCAAGCCCTGATCGCTGACCGGACCCCTGAGGTCCTCCAGGGGCGGGTTTACGGAGCCCACTTTGCCTGGAGCCACCTCTGGTGGGTTCTGGTCTATCCCATTGCGGGATGGTTGGGAACCCACTTCCCTGATAAAGCCTTCCTCTACGGTGGTCTCGTGGCCCTTGGCCTTCTTTTGGGGGTGGAGCTACTCTTTAAATCTTGGAAAAGGCCAAGGTAAAGGGTAGGCTTCATATCCTAGCAGACCCCCCAGCGAGCGCTTCCAACAAGAACCCCCCGGGAATCTCCCCGGGGGACCTGCTGTGGTGGGCGATGGTGGACTTGAACCACCGACCTCACGCTTATCAGGCGTGCGCTCTGACCAGCTGAGCTAATCGCCCCCGCACGCAAAAACTAGCTTAACGAGGGGAAGTCTTTCCGTCAAGATACCAGAGGCCTACCCCCACGG
>NZ_ATNI01000065.1:0-24477 GCF_000511705.1 Thermus sp. NMX2.A1 | reverse complement strand
GCCATCTGCTCCCCCAGTCTCCCCTCCAAAGCCGCCATCTCCGCCTTGAACTCCTGGCGCAGGGCCACCATCTCGCCCTTAAACTCCTGGCGCAGGCCCGCTATGTCGCCTTTCAGCTCTTGGCGGAGGAGGTCCATGCGGTTTTCCAGGGAAGTTATGCGCTCCGGAAGGGTGGCCATCACCCCTTCCACGATGCCTTCCAGCTTGTAAAGCCGCTCCTCGGTGGTCATCTGCCTTCAGGCTAGCATAGCCCTTGACCCTAAGGCAAAGGCAGCGTAGGCTATAGGGCAATGCGGCGGGGCTTCCTGCTAGACCTAGGCCGGGCGGGTCCGGCTTAGGGAAGCCCCGTTGCCTTCCCCCGGGCCCAAAACCCGGGGGATTTTTGTAAGGGAGGGAGCATGGGAAAAACGCTTTACGAGAAAGTCTGGGAGGCGCACGAGGTCAGGAAGCTCCGAAGCGGGCAAAGCCAGCTTTTCATCGACCTGCACCTCCTGCACGAGGTCACCAGCCCTCAGGCCTTCGGGATGCTGAGGGACCTCGGCCTCAAGGTACGCTACCCCCACCGCACCTTCGCCACCGTGGACCACATCGTCCCCACCCACGACCGTACCGAGCCCTTCCAGGATCCTCTGGCCCAGAGCATGCTGGAGGCCCTCCGGCAGAACACCCGGGAGCACGGCATCACCTTCTTTGACCTGGGAAGCGGGAACCAGGGCATTGTGCACGTGATCGGTCCCCAGCTGGGCCTCACCCAGCCCGGGATGACCATCGCCTGCGGGGATTCCCACACCTCCACCCACGGGGCCTTCGGGGCCGTGGCTTTCGGCATCGGCACCAGCCAGGTGCGGGACGTCCTCGCCACCCAGACCCTGGCGGCCCAGAAGCTGAAGGTGCGGCGCATCAACATCGAAGGGAAGCTTGCCCCCGGGGTCTACGCCAAGGACGTGATCCTCCACATTATCCGCCACCTGGGGGTAAAGGGGGGCTTGGGCTACGCCTACGAGTACGGGGGAAGCACCGTGGAGGCCATGGACATGGAAAGCCGCATGACCCTTTGCAACATGTCCATTGAAGGCGGGGCCCGCATCGGCTACGTGAACCCCGACGAGACCACCTTCGCCTATCTGGAAGGCCGCCCCTACAGCCCCAAGGGAGCGGAGTGGGAGGAGGCCAAGCGGCGCTGGAAAAGCTTCGCCTCCGATCCCGACGCCCATTATGACGACGTGGTCACCTTCCGGGCGGAAGAGATTCCCCCCACGGTCACCTGGGGCATCAACCCCGGGCAGGCCATACCCGTAGATGGCCGCATTCCCCTTCTGGAGGAACTTTCCCCCGAGGAAAGGCCCGTGGCCGAGGAGGCCTTGGCCTACATGGGCCTTAAGCCGGGCCAACCCATCAAGGGGGTTCCGGTCCAGGTGGCCTTCATCGGAAGCTGCACCAACGCCCGCCTTTCCGACCTCCGCGAGGTGGCCCGCTACCTCAAGGGCCACAAGGTGAAGAAGGGGGTGCGGGCCCTGGTGGTGCCGGGCTCGGAGTGGGTGGCCAGGAAGGCGGAGGAGGAAGGCATCGCGGAGATCTTCCGGGAGGCGGGGTTTGAGTGGCGGAACCCAGGGTGCTCCATGTGCCTGGCCATGAACCCCGACCGCCTGCAGGGGGACGAGCTGGCCGCCAGCTCCTCCAACCGCAACTACAAGGGCAGGATGGGAAGCCCCAGGGGGCGCACGGTGCTCATGAGCCCTCTGATGGTGGCGGCGGCGGCGGTGGAGGGCGAGATCGCCGACGCCCGGGAAGTGTTTGGGATCGGGAGGTAAGCCATGCTGGAAAAGTTCACCACCATCCGCGGAAGGGCGGTGCCCTTAAGGGGCGAGGACATCGACACGGACCGCATCATCCCCGCCCGCTTCATGAAGGTGCTCACCTTTGAGGGGCTTGGGAAGTACCTCTTCTACGACGAGCGGTTTGACGAAAAGGGCGAGCCCAAGCCCCATCCCTTGAACGACCCCAGGTACCAAGGGGCCAGCATCCTCCTGGTGGAGGCGGGCTTTGGCTCCGGTAGCAGCCGGGAACACGCCCCCCAGGCCATCAAGCGGGCGGGGTTTAGGGCCATCATCGGGGAGAGCTTCGCCGAGATCTTCTTCGGGAACGCCACCGCCATTGGCCTTCCCTGCGTGACCCTGGCCCCTGAGGACCTGGGGGTGCTCTTTAAGGCGGTGGAGGAGAAGCCGGACCTCGAGGTGGAGGTGGACCTGGTGAACAAGGAGGTGCGCTTCCAGGGACGCACCGCCCCCCTCTTCATCCCCGAGGAAACCCGGGAAGCCCTGGTGGAGGGGCTTTGGGACCCCATCGGGGAGCTTCTCCAGGCCGGGGAGCTTCTGGATGAGTTCGACCGCCGCCTTCCCTACCCCAGGAGGTCGGAATGAGGGTGGCCGTCCTGCCGGGGGACGGGATCGGCCACGAGGTAACCGAGGCTGCCTTGAAGGTCCTCAAGGCCCTGGACGAGGCCCATGGGCTTGGGCTCAGCTACGAAACCTACCCCTTTGGCGGGGCGGCCATAGACCAGTTCGGGGAACCCTTCCCCGAGGTAACCCGCCAGGGGGTGGAAAGGGCCCAAGCAGTGCTCCTGGGAAGCGTGGGGGGGCCCAAGTGGGATAACCTTCCCCGCAAGATCCGCCCGGAAACCGGGCTTCTCGCCTTAAGGAAAAGCCAGGACCTCTTCGCCAACCTGCGCCCCGCCAAGGTCTTCCCCGGCCTGGAGCGGCTTTCCCCCCTCAAGGAGGAGATCGCCCGGGGGGTGGATGTCCTCATCGTGCGGGAACTCACCGGGGGAATCTACTTCGGGGAACCCCGGGGGATGTCGGAGGCGGAGGCCTGGAACACGGAGCGCTACAGCAAGCCCGAGGTGGAGCGGGTGGCCCAGGTGGCCTTCCAGGCGGCCAGGAAGCGCAGGAAGCACGTCACCAGTGTGGACAAGGCCAACGTGCTGGAGGTGGGGGAGTTCTGGCGCAAGACGGTGGAGGAGGTGCACCAGAACTTCCCCGACGTTTCCCTGGAGCACCAGTATGTGGACGCCATGGCCATGCACCTGGTGAAAAACCCCGCCCGCTTCGACGTGGTGGTGACGGGAAACATCTTCGGGGACATCCTTTCCGACCTGGCCTCGGTGCTTCCCGGCTCTTTGGGGCTACTCCCCTCCGCCTCCCTGGGCCGGGGTACCCCGGTGTTTGAGCCGGTCCACGGCTCCGCCCCCGACATCGCCGGCAAGGGCATCGCCAACCCCACCGCCGCCATCCTCTCCGCCGCCATGATGCTGGAGCACGCCTTCGGCCTGGTGGAGCTGGCAAGAAGGGTGGAGGATGCCGTGGCCAAGGCCCTCCTCGAGGCGCCCCCACCGGACCTGGGGGGCCAGGCAGGGACGGAAACCTTCACCCAGGAGGTGCTCCGCCATCTAAAATAGGGAAAATGCTCCGCTACCGCTTCACCGCCGAGGAGTTCCACCGCATGGCCGAGGCAGGCATCCTCCCCGAGGACGCCCGGGTGGAGCTCGTGGAGGGGGAGATCGTCACCATGAGCCCGGTAGGCAAACGCCACATGGCAGCCGTCAAGCGCCTTATGGACCTTCTGTTTCCCTTGCAACAGGCAAGGAAAGCCCTTTTGCAGGTCCAGGACCCGCTTAGGCTTTCCCCGGAAAGCGAACCCCAGCCCGACCTCACACTCCTCTCCTACCGGGAAAACTTCTACCGGGACAAGGTGCCGGAAGCCGAGGATGCCCTGCTGGTAATAGAGGTGGCGGACACCTCCTTGGACTACGACCTCACCGTGAAACTCCCCCTCTACGCCAAGGCGGGGATCCCCGAGGTCTGGGTGGTGGACCTGGTGCGGGACCGGGTGCACGTCTTCCGCAAGCCCAGCGGGGAAGGCTACGGCGAGCGGCAAACCCTCGAGGAAGGCGAGCTGGAGGTCTTGGGGCTCAAGGTCCCGGTGAAGGAGGTCCTGCCATGACCCGCCACCGGATCTCTTTGGAAGAGTTCCACCGCATGGTGGAAGCGGGCGTCTTCCCCGAGGACCTGAGGCTGGAACTGGTGGAAGGAGAGCTATTGGATATGAGCCCCGTTGGAAAACGCCATGCCGCCAAGGTGGCCAGGCTCACCGCCCTCTTCAGCCCCCTCGTGCCCCACAAGGCCATCCTCTTCGTGCAAAACCCCCTGGTGGTGGGGGACTCGGAGCTCTACCCCGATCTCGCCCTCCTGCAACCCCGGTCCGACTTCTACGAGGAGCGCCTGCCCGAAGCCCAAGACGCTCTTTTGGTAGTGGAAGTAGCGGAAACCTCCCTCCGCCACGACCTGGGGGTGAAGGTGCCCCTTTACGCCAGCGCAGGGGTGCCGGAGGTCTGGGTGGTGGACCTGGAAGGCGGGCAGGTTCTGGTCCATAGGGAGCCCAAGGGGGAAGGATACCGGGAGGTTAGGACCCTGGGGCCTGGGGACACCCTAGCCTTCATGGGGGTGGAGATCCCCGTGGAGGTTCTCCTATGAGAAGGACCTTGATCCTCACCGGGGCGAGCCGGGGAATCGGCCGGGCCCTGGCCCTCGAGCTGGCCCAAGCGGGTTACGACCTGGTGTTAAACGCTCGCTCGGAGGGGCCCTTAAAGGAGGTGGCCGAGGAGGCGCGGGCTCTGGGAGCCAGGGCGGAGGTGGTGGCGGGAAGCGCCGGCCAGGCCCAGGTGGCCGAGGCGCTGGTGCAGAAGGCCGAGGGCCTAGGGGGGTTTTACGGCTACATCCATAACGCCGGGGTCCTCCACCCGGGGCCCTTCCTCTACGAGATCGCCGAGGGGCTCTTCCTGGAGGTCCTCGAGGCCAACCTCATCGCTGGCTACCAACTCGCCCGCTTCGCCTATCCCCTCCTCCGGAAAAAGGGGGAAGGGGTGGGGGTCTATGTGGGCTCCGGGGCGGCTGAATCCAACCTTCCCGGCATCGGGGCCTATGCGGTGGCCAAGGCCGCGGAAGAGCACCTGGCCAGACAGCTGGCCGCGGAGGTACCCGAGGTCCCCTGCTTCATCTACCGGCCCGGGGTGGTGGAAACCGAAATGCAACGCCAGGCCCGCGAGGCCCAGGGGAGCGCCGCCCCCGTGCTGCACCAGGTTTTCCGCGGGTACAAGGTGGAAGGCCGCCTCCTAAGCCCTAAGGAGGCAGCCAAAGCCCTGGTGCGCCTCCTGCCGAGGGCGCGCCAGTTTCATGGAAAGATCGCATCCTGGAGGGACGTATGAGATCCGACCGCATCAAAAAGGGACTGCAGCAGGCCCCCGCCCGCTCCATGCTCCGGGCGGTGGGCGTGGGGGACGAGGACCTCGCCAGGCCCTTCGTGGGAGTGGTGAACACCTTCACCGACGGCATGCCCTGCAACTACCACCTCCGCCAACTGGCCCTGGACGTGAAGGCCGGGCTTAGGGAGGCCGGGGTCTTCCCCTTTGAGTTCGGGGCCCCTGCCATCTCCGATGGCATCAGCATGGGCACCCCCGGGATGCGGGCGAGCCTCGTAAGCCGGGAGGTGATCGCCGACAGCGTGGAGCTTATCGCCCAGGGCTACCTCTACGACGGGATGGTGGTCCTCTCCGCCTGCGACAAGACCATCCCGGGCGGGGCCATGGGGGTGATCCGGAGTGGGGTTCCAGGCATGGTTCTTTACGGGGGTACCATCGCCCCCGGGGAGTGGCAGGGGAGGAAGCTCACCATCGTTTCCGTGTTCGAGGCCGTGGGACAGAGGGCTGCCGGAAGGATCACCGACGAGGAGCTTGCCGCCATCGAACGGCACGCCATCCCCGGCCCCGGGGCCTGCGGCGGCCAGTACACGGCCAACACCATGGCCATGGCCCTCGAGGCCCTCGGCCTCTCCCCCATCGGCTACAACGCCATCCCCGCCGTGCACCCGGAAAAGCCCAAGGCCACCCGGGAGGCGGGCCGTATCCTGGCCCGGGCCATAGAGCGAAACTGGAAACCCCAGGACTTCCTCACCCGCAGAAGCTTCCTCAACGCCATCGCCGCCGTGGCCGCCACCGGGGGGAGCACCAACGCCGTGTTGCACCTCCTGGCCATCGCCCGGGAGGTGGGGGTGGAGCTGAGCCTGGACGACTTTGACCAGGTGTCCCGGAAAACCCCGGTGATCGCCGACCTCCTTCCCTGGGGCACCTACACCGCCTGGGAGCTTTATGAGGCCGGGGGCACCGCCTTGGTCTTCAAAAAACTCCTGGAGGCGGGGCTTCTTTACGGGGACGAGAAAACCCTCACCGGCAACACCCTGGCCGAGGAGGTGGAACGGGCCTACCGGGAAGCGGAGGGGCAGAAGGTGGTCTTCCCCGTGGAACAGGCTCTGAAACCGCAAGGGGGCCTGGTGGTCCTCAAGGGCAACCTGGCCCCGAGGGGAGCGGTTCTGAAGCTGGCCGGCACCGAGCGCACCTACTTCGAGGGCCCGGCCCGGGTCTTCGACTCCGAGGAAGCCGCCATGGAAAAGGTCCTGGCCAAGGAGATCCGCCCCGGGGACGTGGTGGTGATCCGCTACGTGGGCCCCAAGGGTGCTCCCGGGATGCCCGAGATGCTTTCCGTCACCAGCGCCATCGTGGGGGAAGGCCTGGGCCCCGAGGTGGCCCTCCTCACCGACGGCCGCTTCTCCGGGGGCACCCGCGGCCTCATGATCGGCCACATCGCCCCCGAGGCCTTCGTGGGAGGGCCCATCGCCCTTCTGGAGAACGGGGACCGGGTGCGGATCGATGTGGAAAAGCGCCTTTTGGAGGTCCTCCTCCCCGAGGAGGAGCTAAAGCGACGCCAGGCCCGTTGGCAACCCAAGCCCCCCGCCTTCCGCCACGGCCTCTTCGCCCGCTATGCCGCCTTGGTGGAGCAGGCAGACCAGGGAGCGGTACTGAAGGACCCCGAGGCCTAGGGTTTCTCCGGCCGCTTGACCGCATCGGGGGTGAGGTTCAAGCCTCGCCCCTTGCGTATCTCCTCTGGGGTGAAGGGATCCCCCTTGGCCTGCAGAAGGACCTTCAGGTGGTTCAATAGGGCGGCAAGCTCCTCGTCCTTGAGCTGGGCAAACCCAGGCATCAGGCCCCCCTCCCCCTTCTTCCCGTAAAGGATCACGAGGACGAGGTAGCGCCTTCCCTCCGGGGTGGCGAAGAGGGGGGCGGCCCCCTGGAGGCCCGGGTAGGGCCGCACCCCCTGGGCCCTCTCCCCGTGGCACTGGGCGCAGAGCCTTTTCCACGGGTCCTCCCCCTGGCCCAGGGCCATGGTCCCGAGGAGGAGGAGAAGGAGGGCCAACCTCATGGCCTTAGCCTACCCCAAACCCCTCCCTCCCGGGTTTACCTGGCCTTAACCTCGGTCCAGACCCGGTCGTACAGGGCGATGTCGGGCCCCAGGTCCTCCAGGTACTCCAGCCTGCGCCGCACCTCCTCCGGGGGGAAGACGGTGGGGTCCTGGCGCATGGCCTCGGGGAGGAGGGGAAGGGCCTGGGCCACCGGGGTAGCGTACCAGGTGTAGGTGGCAAGCTCGGCGGCGTTTTCCGGCCGGAGGAGGAAGTCCATGAAACGGTAGGCCAGGTCCTGGGCCGGGCCCCGCTTGAGGACCACCATGGCATCGGTCCAAAGCGTTCCCCCCTCCTTGGCCAGGGCGTAGCGGAGCCGCCCGTCCTCCTGCCTCGCCTGGAGGACGTCCCCGGAGTAGGCGAGGCTGAGGGCGGCGTCCCCCGCCAGGATGCGGTTCAGGGCCTCCACCCCTCCCGCGAAGCCCACGGAGCGCTTCTTGGCAGCGATGAGGAGCTCCTTGGCCTTCTCCAGGGCCTCCGGGTCCTTGGTGTTCACCGAGTAGCCCAGGTACTTGAGGGCGGCCCCGATGGTCTCCCGCATCTCGTCCAGAAGGAGGAAGGGCCCCACCTGACGAGCCGGGTCAAAGAGGACCGCATAGGAGTCCACGGGGCCCTTCACCAGGTCCTGCCGATAGGCCAGGCCCGTGGTGCCCCAAAGGTAGGGGACGGAGTACCCAAGGCCGGGATCGTAGGGGGGGTTCCGAAAGAAAGGGTCCAGGTAAACCAGGTTCTGGAGCCTGCCCTGGTCCAAAGGGGCGAGCAGCCCTTCCCGGGCCATCTGCAACACGTAGTAATCCGGGACCACCACCAAGGAGAACTCCCGGTCCGCCCCCGCCTTCAGCTTGGCCAGCATGGCCTCGGGGGACTCAAAGGTGTCCAGGACCACCTTAGCCCCGGTTTCCGCCTCAAACTTTTTAAGGAGGTCCTCCGGGATGTAATCCGCCCAGTTCAGAAAGTACAAGGTCCCTCCAGCCTGGGAAGCCGGCTTCGGCCGCAAAAGGAGGAACCCCACGACCACCAGGGCCAGAACCAAAAGCAGAATTCCCCAACGCTTCATATCCTCCTCCGGCTTAAAGCATACCCCAAGGCCAGGAAAAAGGCGCTAAGGCCGATGATCAGGGTGGAAAGGGCGTGCACCTTGGGGCTTACCCCCAGCTTCACACTGGAATAGATGTAAAGGGGTAGGGTGGTGGCCCCGGGGCCGGCGGTGAAGAAGGTGACCACGAAGTCGTCCAGGGAAAGGGTGAGGGCGAGAAGCGCCCCCGCCGCCACCCCCGGCCAGGCCAGGGGCAGGGTCACGTGCCAGAAGGTCTGCCAGCCCCGGGCCCCCAGGTCGCGGGCGGCCTCCTCCAGGGCTGGGTCCAGGAGAAGCAGGCGGGAGCGCACCACCAGGGTCACAAAGGCCACCTGGAAGGTGATATGTCCCAGGATCACCGTGAGGAGGGAAGGGCGGGGAAAACCCAAAACCTCCCGGGCCAGGGCGAAGAGGAGGAGAAGGGACACCCCCATGACCACGTCGGGCACCACCACGGGGATGTAGAGGAGGTAGGAGAGGAAGCCTTTGCCGGGAAAGCGGTAGCGGACAAGGCCCACGGCCAAAAGCGTTCCCAAAACCGTGGCCGCCAGGGTGGAGACGAAGGCCACCAGCAGGGTGTTCAGGAAATACTCCAGCACCCTGGGGTCAGCGAAAAGGGCCTGGTACCAGTCCAGGGTGAAGCCGGTGAAGCGCACCCCCCGGCGGCTTTCGTTGAAGGAGAGGGCCACGATCACCAGGATGGGCAGGTAGAGGAAGAGGTAAACCAAAAGGGCGTGGAGAGCAAGAAGCCTTCTCATACCAGGTCCTTTAGGCCCCTTTCCCCCTGCAAACGGGCGTAGAGGTAAAGGGAAAGGAGCACAAACCCCATCAGGAACACGCTGAGAGCAGCCCCAAAGGCCCAGTCCCGGGTGATGCCGAACTGCTGCTGGATGAGGTTCCCGATCAGAACCACCCGCCCCGCCCCCAGGAGATCCGCCACCACGAAGGTGCCCATGGCGGGGATGAAGACCAAAACGCTTCCGGCAAAAAGCCCGGGGTAGGTCTGGGGCAAGACCGCATGCAAGAAAGCCTTAACGGGCCTGGCCCCCAGGTCGTGGGCCGCTTCCAGTAGCTGCCAGTCCAGGCGCTCCACGCTGGCGTACACCGGCAAAACGAAAAAGGGCAGGAAGGTGTACACCGTGGCCAAGAGCACGGCGAAGAAGGAGGGGTATAGGACCAGGGGCCCCAGGCCGAAGACCCCCAAAAGGGCGTTCACCAGGCCTTCCCGTTGCAACAGCACCAGCCAGGCGTAGACCCGGATGAGGAAGTTGGTGAGAAAGGGAAGGAGGAGAAGGAAAAGGAGGAGGTCCCGCTGCGGATGGCGGGCGATGTAGAAGGCCAGGGGATAACCCAGCAAAGCCGAGATCACGGTGGCGAGGACCCCCACGAGAAGGCTTTGGGCGAAGGCCTCGAGGTAAACGGGGTGGAGGAGCTTGGCGTAGTTGTGGAAGCCCCAGGGCCCGGTGAGCTCCCCATAGGGCCCCCGGGTGAGGAGGGAGGCCATAAGGACCAGAAGGGTAGGAAGAAGGACGAAGACCAAAAGCCAAAGGCCCCCAGGGCCCACGGTAACCAGGACCCGGAAGGCGCGCTGCCAGGGAGTAGCCGCCTCATTCATGGACCACCACCAGGTTCTCCGGGGGAAGGTAGCAGAAAACCTCCTCCCCGTAGGCGAACTCCTCGGCCCCAGGCTCCTGCAGGTCCTGGTTCAGGGTATAGGCCAACAGCCGCACCTCCCCCGCCCGCAGATAGTACTGGTTCTCCGCTCCCGTGTAGACGATCTCCTCCACCTTGGCCCGCACCAGGTTTTCCCGGGCGGGAGCCCCGTTGCCCACCGGGTAAAGGCGGATCTTCTCCGGCCGGATCACCAGGTGGGCTTCCTGTGAAAGGGGCTCCTTCAGGCGCAAAACCCCAAGGGGGGTTTCCGCCCCTCCTGGGTGGGGCCTTGCGGGGAGGAAGTTGGAACGGCCGAGGAAATCCGCCACGAAGCGGTTTTTGGGCCGCTCGTAGACCTCGTCGGGAAGGCCCACCTGCTCAATCCTCCCCGAGCGCATCACCGCAATCCGGTCGGACATGACCAGGGCCTCCTCCTGGTCGTGGGTAACGAAGATGAAGGTGGTGCCAAGCCTCCGCTGAAGCTGCATGAGCTCCACCCTAAGCTCCTGGCGGAGCTTCAGGTCCAAGGCGGAAAGGGGCTCGTCCAATAGGAGCACCTCTGGCTCCAGCACCAGGGCCCGGGCCAAGGCCACCCGCTGCTTCTGCCCGCCGGAAAGCTCCCGGGGGTAGCGTTTCTCCAGGCCTAGAAGATCCACCAGCTCCAGGGCCCAGGCCACCTTTTTGCGAACCTCTCCTGCGGGAAGCCCCTTCATGCGGAGGCCAAAGGCCACGTTTCCCTCCACGGTCATGTGGGGAAAGAGGGCGTAGTTCTGAAAGACGGTGTTCACGGGGCGGGCATAGGGGGGAACCCCGGTCATGTCCTTCCCGGCGATCTCGATCCGCCCCGCATCCGGGGTGTCAAACCCGGCGAGAAGCCTGAGAAGGGTGGTCTTTCCGCACCCCGAAGGCCCCAAAAGGCTGAAGAACTCTCCCCGCTTGACCTCGAGGTCCACGCTATCCAGGGCCACCACCCCGCCAAAACCCTTCCGCACCCCCAAGAGGCGAACCAGCGCTTCCCTGGCCACGGGCCCAGTTTAGGGGGAGTGGCCCCCGAGCTCAAGCCCTTAGGGAGCCACCCGGTCCCGGTGCACCAAAAGGACCAGGCCCAAGGAGAGCAGGGTGGCCATGAGGCTGGAACCCCCATAGGAAAAAAGGGGAAGAGTCAGCCCGGTCACCGGCATCACCCCCAACGCCACCCCCAGGTTCACCAGCACCTGGAAGCCCAGCATCCCCCCTACCCCGGCCAGGAACAGGCGGTCGGAGAGGCGCGGGCACTCCAGGGCCATGCTAAGAAGGCGCACCAAAAGGAGGGCGTAAAGCCCAAGGAGGGCCACGGAGCCCACAAACCCCCACTCTTCGGCAAAGACGGCGAAGACGAAGTCCGTGTGGCGGAAGGGGACGAAGCCCAGCTGAGTCTGGGTACCCTGGCCATACCCCTTGCCGAAGAGCCCTCCCGAGCCGATGGCGATGGTGGACTGGATCACCTGGAAGCCCTGGCCCAGGGGATCCCGGTAGGGATCCAAAACGATGAGGACCCGCTCCCGCTGGTAGGGCTTGAGGTTGGGCCAGACCACGGTGGGCACCAGGACGGCCAGGGCGAGAAGGCCCACCAAGAGGTGCTTCCAGGGCAGGCCCCGCACGAACAAGACGGCAAAGACGCCGAAGAGCACCACCAGGCTCCCCCCCAGATCCGGCTGGAGGAGGAGGAGGAGGACCACGGGAGCCGTCAGGAGCCCGGGCAGAACGTAATCCCACACCCGGCGCACCTCCCGGCCCTCGAGGAGCCGGGCCAAGGCCAGGATCAAGCCCAGCTTGGCCAGCTCCAGGGGCTGGAACTGCAAGGGGCCCAGCACAAACCAGGCCTTGGCCCCGTTGATCTCCCGGCCGAAGGCCAAGACGGCCACCAAAAGGAGAAGGGAAAGGGCGTAAAGGGGGTAGGCCAGGGCGAAGACGGTGCGGCGGGAAAAGAACTGAACCCCCACGGCCAGGAGGAGGCCCAGGAGGAAGGCCACAAGCTGGCGGTTCAGGAGGGCTGGGTCGGGAGCGGCGCTTCGGAGGTTAAACAAACCCAAAACGGTTATGGCCAGGGTCAGGAGGATTAAACCCCAGTCGTAGGCCAGAAGGTTCGGACGCCTTAGAACCATGCGAGGCTACCGCAATGGGATATCGGCGATCAACACCATCTTCTCCCCCCGCTCCTCCAGGGCCACATTGACCTCCTCCTGGGCGGGGAAGTAGCGGCGCAACACCTCCAGAAGGTCCCGCTTCAAGCTCTCCACCAGGCCCGGGGAAAGCTTGGCCCGGTCGTAGGCCAGGACCAGCTTGAGCCTTTCCTTGGCCTTTTCCTTGCTCCGTTTGCGCCACCACATCAGCGACCTCCGAAGAGCCTGCGGATCACCGACAAAAAGCCCTGGCTATCCTCCAGGTTGCGGAAGGGGACCTCCTCCCCCCGGATGCGCCGGGCGGTGTCCATGTAAGCCAGGGCGGCGGGGCTCGTGCCCTTTAGCACCAAGGGCTCCCCCTGGTTGGTGGAGATGAGCACCTGCTCGTCCTCCGGGATGATGCCGATGGGCTTAAGCCCCAGAATCTCCACCACGTCCTCCACGGAGAGCATATCCCCCCGGGCCACCATCTTGGGCCGCAAGCGGTTGATGATGAGGAAGTTCTCCCGGATCTCCCGGGCCTCGAGGAGGCCGATGATGCGGTCGGCGTCGCGCACGCTGGAAACCTCCGGGTTCACCACCACCAAGGCTCCTTCCGCCGGGGTGGCAGCGGTTTGGAAGCCCTTCTCGATGCCGGCGGGGGAGTCTATGAGCACCCGGTCAAACCCCTCCTCCGTCAAAAGCTGGTGGACCAGCTCCCGGAACTTTGCGGGGTCCAGGGCCTCCTTGTCCTTGGTCTGGGAAGCGGGGAGGAGGAAGAGGTTTTCTATGCGCTTATCCCGGATCAGGGCCTGGCGCACCTTGGCCCGCCCCTCCAGCACGTCGATCAAGTCGAAGACCACCCGCCCCTCGAGGCCCATGACCACATCAAGATTCCTGAGGCCCACGTCCACGTCCACCACCGCCACCTTCTCCCCCAGTTTGGCCAAGGCCGCCCCCAGGTTGGCGGTGGTGGTGGTCTTCCCCACGCCCCCCTTGCCCGACGTCACCACAATGGCTCGCGCTTTCACCGTTTGCCCTCCTGCACAACCTCCAATATCTCGTCCAATTCGCTCAAGAATTCCAAAGCCCGCTTGCCCCGCGGGGTCAAGAGGTATTCTACCCGGGGGGGAACCTCGGGGTAAGCCTGCCGCTGCACGAAGCCCAAGAGGTTAAGCTCCCGAAGCCGCTCCGCCAAGGTGCGGGGGGAAAGACCCAAGAAGGACTCCAGGTCGGAGAAGCGGGAGGTTCCCCGGCTTAGGGCGAAGAGCACCTCCGGTGCCCCGCGCCGCGCCAGCACCTTGAGCACCTTGCGGGTGTTCTTGGACAGGGCCATGGCCCAATGCTAGCAAAAAACGGCATAGCTATGTACCGGTAAAGCCATGGATGCCGAAGCCAAGGGTAGCCTTGGGCCTCGAGGAAGAATATCCTAGGGAAGCATGAAGGACGGCATCCTACCCGACTGGAAGGACTTCCTGGCCCTCGTGCTGGCGGTCTACAGCCTCCTGTTGCCGCCCCTTTTCCTGGTGCTCGGGGTGCTCTTCCTCTTCCTCCTCCTGGTTCGCGTTTTCCTGTAAAACTAAGGCATGGAAGGTCTCTTCGAGTCCCTACCCGAAGGCTACCGGGAAAGGCTTGGCCGCCCCGGGGAGTACCCCTTTACCCGGGGCATCTACCCCCGGATGTACCTGGACAGGCTCTGGACCATGCGGCAGTATGCGGGCTTTTCCACCGCAGAGGAGTCCAACGCCCGCTACCGATACCTCCTGTCCCAGGGCCAGACGGGCCTGAGCGTGGCCTTTGACCTCCCCACCCAGCTGGGTTTGGATCCCGACCATCCCATGAGCGTGGGGGAGGTGGGCCGGGTGGGGGTGTCCATCGCCACCCTCGAGGACATGCAAAAGCTCTTTGACGGCATCCCCCTGGACAAGGTTTCCACCAGCATGACCATCAACGCCCCCGCCATGATGCTCCTGGCCCTCTACCTCCTGGTGGCGGAGGAACAGGGGGTTTCCTGGGACAAGGTGTCGGGCACCGTGCAGAACGACATCCTCAAGGAGTACTTCGCCCGCGGCACCTACATCTACCCTCCGGGGCCTTCCATGCGCCTCGTGACGGACATCTTTGAGTTCTGCGCCCAGCACGTCCCCAGGTGGAACACCATCAGCATCTCCGGCTACCACATCCGGGAGGCGGGCTCCACCGCCGCCCAGGAGATCGCCTTCACCTTGGCGGATGGCAAGGCCTACGTGAAGGCGGCCCTGGAACGGGGCCTTAAGGTGGACGAGTTCGCCCCCAGGCTCTCCTTCTTCTTCGCCGCCCACGGGGACATCTTTGAGGAAGCCGCCAAGTTCCGGGCCGCCAGGAGGCTTTGGGCCCGCATCATGCGGGAGGAGTTCGGGGCCAAGGACCCGAGAAGCTGGATGCTCCGCTTCCACACGCAAACGGGAGGCTCCACCCTCACCGCCCAGGAACCCTTAAACAACGTGGTGCGCACCGCCTACCAGGCCCTGGCGGCGGTGCTGGGCGGCACCCAGAGCCTCCACACCAACGCCTACGACGAAGCCCTGGGCCTCCCCACGGAAAAAAGCGCTCTCCTCGCCCTGCGCACCCAGCAGATCCTGGCCTTTGAAAGCGGGGTCACCCGGGCCATAGACCCCTTAGGGGGAAGCTTCTATGTGGAGCACCTCACGGACCAGCTGGAAGCCGAGGCGGAAAGGCTCATCCGGGAGATCGACGCCCTTGGGGGTGCGGTGGCGGCGGTGGAGGCTGGGTATTTTCAGCGGGCCATAGAGGAGTCCGCCTGGCAGTTTCAGAAGGAAGTGGAGGAAGGCAAGCGGGTCATCGTGGGGGTGAACCGCTTCGCCGACCCCAGAAGCCCCCTCAACGAACCCACCCCGGTGCAGCGGATAGATCCCGGGCTCCACGAAAAGCGCAAGCGGGAACTGGCCGCGTTCAAGGCCAAACGGGATGGGGAAAGCGTGCGGATCGGCCTGGAAAGCCTGCGCCAGGCGGCAAGAGGAAGCGAGAACCTCTTCCCCTATGTTCTGGAAGCCTTCCGCCGCCGGGCTACCTTGGGGGAGGTGTGCGGGGTGTTGCGGGAGGAATGGGGGGAGTACCAGCCGGGAAGGTGAGATTATGGAAGGCGATGCCGAACTCTGGGGCTTTCTGGAAAGGCACCTGGCCAGCATCTACCAAGGGGACTGGGCCACCTACGAGGCCACCACCCATCCCGACCTTTCCCTTTATGAGTGGTTCGTCATCCCTCATCGTTTAGATGGCCTTGCCTTCCACCGCTTCATGATCGAGCACAACTGGGCCACCTTGGGAAGGCCCTACCGTCTGGACCTCGTGGAAAAGCGCCTGCAACGCTACGGGGATGTGGCCATCTTCAGCTACACCCTGCTCCTCACCGTGGAGGAAGAAGGGGGGCTAAAGCACCGGGCGGTGAACGAAAGCCGGGTGGCGGTGCGCTTTTCCGAGGGCTGGAAGGTGGTGCACGTGCACAAAAGCCCAGCCGGGTAGCCTAGGTCCCCACCTGTCCCTCGCCAGGATGGGGTGATACAAGGGACCGGGTTTCCCCGGCCCCTCCCCTTTTCCCAGGGTTAGGCCCCTTGCCTGAGGCGCTCCACCACCGAGCGGTCCTCGAGGGTGGAGGTATCCCCCTTGATCTCGTGCTCCCCGGCGGCGATCTGCCTCAGGAGGCGGCGCATGATCTTGCCGGAGCGGGTCTTGGGCAGGGCATCCGTGAAACGCACCTCGTCCGGGCGGGCAATGGGCCCGATCACCTTGGCCACATGGGCCTTGAGCTCGTCCCGCAAGGTATCAGAAGGAGCATGCCCTTCCTTCAGGGTCACGAAGGCCACGATGGCCTCTCCCTTCAAGGGGTCGGGCCGGCCCACCACCGCCGCCTCGGCCACCGCGGGATGGGAAACCAAGGCGGACTCAATCTCCATGGTACCGAGCCGGTGCCCGGCCACGTTTAGAACGTCGTCCACCCGGCCCAGGATCAGGTAGTAGCCATCCTTATCCCGACGGGCCCCATCCCCGGTGAAGTAGTTGCCGGGGTGCTGGCTGAAGTACTGCTGCAGGAAGCGGTTGGGATCCCCCCAGACGGTGCGGAGCATGCTGGGCCAGGGGCGGGTGATGCATAGGTGCCCCCCCTCGTCCGGGTTCTCCACAGGCCTATGCTCCGAGTCCAGGATCTCGGGCCTTACCCCGAAGAAAGGCTTGCCCGCATGCCCCGGCTTCATGGGATGGACCCCGGGCAGGGTGGTGATCATGATTCCCCCCGTTTCCGTCTGCCACCAGGTGTCCACGATGGGACAACGGCCCTTCCCGATCACCTGGTAGTACCAGAGCCAAGCCTCGGGGTTGATGGGCTCCCCTACGGTGCCCAAAAGGCGCAAGGAATCCAGCCGGTGCTTGAGGGGCCAACCCTCGCCCCACTTCATGAAGGCCCGGATGGCGGTGGGAGCGGTGTAGAGGATGTTCACCCCGTACTTGTCCACGATCTGCCAGAAGCGGTCGGGCTCGGGCCAGTTGGGGGCTCCCTCGTACATCACCGTGGTGGCTCCGTTCAGAAGGGGCCCGTAGACCACGTAGGAGTGGCCGGTGATCCAGCCCACGTCGGCGGTGCACCAGTAGACATCCTCGTCCTTCAGGTCAAAGACCAGCTTGGTGGTGAGGTAGACGTAGGTCATGTAGCCGCCCAGGGTGTGCAGGACTCCCTTGGGCTTCCCGGTGGAACCCGAGGTGTAGAGGATGAAAAGGGGCTCCTCCGCTTCCATGGGCTCCGCCTCCGCCCTGTCGGAAACCGCCTCCATGAGCTCGTGCCACCAGTGGTCCCGGCCCGGGGTCCAGGGCACCTCCTCCCCGGTGCGCCGCACCACCACCACGTGCTCCACGGTGGAGACCTCCTTAAGGGCCTCGTCGGCGTTCTGCTTCAGGGGTACCACCTGGCCCCGGCGGTAACCCCCGTCGGCGGTGATGAGCACCTTGGCCTCGGCATCCCGGATGCGCTCGGCCAAGGCCCCGCTGGAGAAACCACCGAAGACCACGGAGTGGATGGCCCCGATGCGGGCGCAGGCCAGCATGGCGATGGCGGCCTCGGGGATCATGGGCAGGTAGATGGTGACCCGGTCCCCCTTCTTGACGCCCAGGCGCTTCAGGACGTTAGCGAACTTCTGCACCTCCCGCCAGAGGTCGTGGTAGGTCAAGACCCTCTCCTCCCCCGGCTCCCCCTCCCAGACGAGGGCCGCCTTGTTGCGCCGCCAGGTTTGGACATGGCGGTCCAGGGCATTGTAGGACAGGTTGGTCTTGCCCCCCACGAACCACTTGGCATGGGGCAGGTCACCCTCCAGCACCTTCTGCCAGGGTTCGAACCAGTGAAGCTCGGAGGCCACCCGTCCCCAGAAGCCCTCGGGGTCCTTCAGGCTTTCCTCGTACAGGCGCTGGTACTCCTCCTCGCTCTTGATGTGGGCCTTGCTCCGGAACTCCTCGCTGGGGTAGAAGACCCGCTCCTCCTTGAGAACGCCTTCGATCCGGTCCATATACCCTCCCTTGGCCTCTAAGGATAGGCTGGCCCCCGGGCGGGGTCAAGAAAAAGGGGGTTTTTCACCATTTGCCAAACCTCCCTTTTCTTGACAGGTGGGGCCTAGCCTACGGAATATGGACGCAAATGGCCAGGAAGAGGAGCCTCTCCACGGTCCAGGCGGCCCTGCGCATCCTGGCCTACCTGGCCGAGCACCCGGAAGGGGTGGAGGTGAAGGAGGTGGCCCGCCTCCTGGGGAAGAGCCTCTCCACCGCCTATGCGCTTTTGAACAGCCTGGCGGAGGAGGGCTTCGCGGTGAAGACGGAGCGGGGGTACCGCCTGGGCCAGGCCAAGCCCCTCCGGCTGGAAACCACGCCCCTCGAGGAAGCCTTGGAGGAACTCTACCTCCGCACCCGGGAGCGGTGCTACCTGGCCCTTCTGACCCCGGAAGGAATCCGGCTCAAAACCCGGGGGCGCCAGGGCCAGCCCCATCCCCTGGGGGACACCCTGCCGGAGGAGGTCCACGCCCTGGCCCTGGGCAAGGTCCTCCTGGCCTACGGGGCCCTGTCCCTACCCCCCCTTGTCCCCAGAACCCCCTACACCCTGACGGATCCCTTGGCCCTCGAGGCGGAACTCACCCGGGTCCGGGAATCGGGCCTGGCGGCGGAGATGGAGGAGTACGCCCCGGGCCTTTCGGCCCTGGCGGCTCCCCTTTTCGGCCCGGGAGGGGAGCTTCTGGGGGCTTTGGGGGTGGTGGTGCCCACCCGGCGCTTTCCCTTCGCCTTCGGCCGCCTGGCCCGGGCCCTTTCCGAGGTGGCCCAGGTGTCCGCCCACCTGCGCCCTCCCGAGCCCCCCAGCCTGGCCCCTCCCCTGGAGCCAAGCCTCCAGGTGGAGGTGGTGGAACCCCCTTGCGCCCTTAAGGAAAGGGCCAACCTGCGGGACTACCCCGGGGCCTACCAGGCAAGCCTCGAGGATCCCGAAGGCTTTTTCGGCAGCTTCGCCCGGGAGTTCCACTGGGAAACTCCCTGGGAAAGGGTCTACGACCCCGCCACCCACACCTGGTTCAGCGGAGGACGCACCAACGCCGCCTTAAACGCCTTAGACCGCCACCTGCCCGAAAAGGCCCAGCAGGTGGCCCTCATCACCCTGGATGGGGATGGGCACCTGGAAAAGTGGACCTACCGGGAACTTTTGGACCTCTCCAGCCGCCTCGCCGGGGTCTTCCAGAACCTGGGGATAAAGCGGGGAGACCGGGTGGCCCTCTACCTGCCCACGGGGCTGGAGGCTGCCTTGAGCCTCCTGGCCTTGGCGCGGATTGGGGCGGTGCACGTGGCCCTGCCCGTGGGCCTAGGCCCGGAAGCCTTAAGGGAGCGGCTTCTCCAAAGCCAGGCCCGCCTTCTGGTGGCCGCCGACGGCTATTTCCGCCGGGGCCAGCTCGTCCCCTTAAGGCCGGTGGTGGAGGCAGCCCTTTCGGGCCTGGATCTCCCCGTGCTCTGGCACACCCGGGGCACCACGGAGTTTCTGGAAAGGGCCTCGGAGGGAAAGCCCGCGGACGCCGTCCCCGTTCCCGCCCAGCATCCCCTCTTCATCCTCCACACCTCGGGCTCCACGGGCAGGCCCAAGGGAGTGGTCCACGGCCACGGCGGGTACATGGTGGGGGTAAGCTGGGCCCTCCGCTACCTCTTTGACCTGAAACCGGGAGAGGTCTTCCACACCACCGCCGACCTCTTCTGGGTGGTGGGGCATTCCTTCGGCCTGTACGCCCCGCTCTTCCTGGGGGGCACCAGCCTCCTGGTGGAGGACCGGCCGGACCACCCCAACCCCGCCGCCTTCTACGAAAGGCTTAAGCGGTTCGGGGTGGACGTGCTCCTCACCTCCCCCACGGTGCTCCGCACCCTTCGTCGCCACGGGGAGGCCCGGCCCACCTCCTTGCGCCTGGTGGGGAGCGTGGGGGAGGCCCTGGCCCCCGAGGTGTGGCGCTGGACCCGGGAGAACCTGGCCTGGCCCCTGGACAACTGGTGGCAGACCGAGCTGGGAGCCCCTGCCCTGACCACCCCCCTCACCCTCCCCGCCAAGCCGGGCTTCGTGGGCATCCCCTTGCCCGGGGTGGAGGCCCGGGTGGTGGATGGGGAAGGGCAGGTCCTCCCTCCAGGGGCCAAGGGCCACCTGGTGCTCCTGAGGGCAGGGCCGGCCCACATGGTGGACCTCCTTGGGGGGGAAAGTCCCTGGCGGGGCGGGCTGTACTGGACGGGGGACCTCGCCACCTGGGACGAGGAAGGCTACTTCCGCATCCTGGGCCGCTCCGAGGAGGTCATCAAGGTGGGGGAGGCCCGGCTCGGCACCGCCGAGGTGGAGGCGGCCGCCCTCACCCACCCCCAGGTGGCGGAGGCAGCCGCCATCGGGATCCCCGGGGAGGAAGGCGAGGAAATCGTGGTCTTTGCGGTCCCCAAGAAGGAGGTACCCGAGGAGCTCAAGGCCCTCCTGGCCGAGAAGATCAAGGCCCACCTCCTGCGGCATCTGGGGCCGGTTCCCCCGCCCCGGATCGTCTTCGTGGAACGCCTGCCCCGTACCCGAAGCGGCAAGATCCTTAGGCGGCTTCTAAAGGCAGAACTCCTGGGCGTAGACCCTGGGGATGTCTCGGCATTGGAGGAGGAGTATGGCGGTGCAAAAGCTTCTTAAGGCGGAAGAGCGGCTTTGGGCCCCGGAGGAGGTGCGCCTTAGGGCGAATCTCCAGAATTTCCCTGAAGAGTACCGGCGAAGCCTCGAGGACCTCGAGGGCTTCTGGGGCGAATGGGCCCGGAGGTTCTACTGGGAGAAGCCCTTTGAAAAGGTGCTGGAGTGGAACCTTCCCGAGCACCGCTGGTTCTTGGGAGGCACCACCAACGCCGTCTACAACGCCCTGGAACGCAATGTGGAAAGGGGTCTCAGGAACAAGGTGGCCCTCCTCTACCTCTCCGAGGACGGCCGGGAGGAAAAGCTCACCTACGGGGAGCTCTTGGACCGGGTGCGCCGCCTGGCCACGGGGCTTAGGCGCCTTGGGGTAGAGAAGGGGGACCGAGTGGTCATCTATATGCCCTTAACCCTTGAGGGCATCCTGGCCATGCTGGCCACCGCCTACCTGGGGGCCATCCACAGCGTGGTCTACGCTGGGCTTGGGGTGAGCGCCCTGCGGGAACGCATCCTGGACGCCGGGGCCAAGCTCCTCATCGCCGGGGATGTGAGCTACCGGAGGGGAAAGGGAGTAGACCTCCGCTCCATCGTGGAGGAGGCCATCAAGGACCTGCCCCTCCAGGTGGTCTGGTTCCAGCGGGCCTTCCAGGCGGAGCTTCCCGAGGGGCATTACGACTTCCAGGAAATCCTCTGGGGAAGCCCACCGGAGGCGCGGGCAGAGATGGTGGACGCCGAGCACCCCCTCTTCATCCTCTACACCTCCGGCTCCACGGGAAAGCCCAAAGGCGTGGTCCACGTCCACGGGGGGTACATGGTGGGCACCACCTACCACCTGCGCACCTTCTTTGACGTGAAGGACGACGACGTCTTCTGGACCACCAGCGACATCGGCTGGATCGTGGGCCACTCCTACATCGTCTACGCCCCCCTCCTGGAGGGGGTCACCAGCCTCCTCCGGGAAGGAGCCCCCGACTACCCCGACCCCGGGGCCTTCTGGCAGGTGGTGGAGCGCTACCGGGTAAACGTGATGTTCACCGCCCCCACCGCGGTGCGCCTTTTCATGAAGTTCGGCCCCGAGTGGCCTGCCCGATACGACCTTTCCTCCCTGCGCCTCATCGCCGTGGCCGGGGAACCCTTAAACCCCGAGGCCCTGCGCTGGGCTTACCAGCACCTGGTGGATGGGGGCCAGCGGGGGTTTGTGGCCGACAACTGGTGGCAGACGGAGCTGGGCGGGCCCACCCTGGGCACCCCCCTGGTCCTCCCGGCCAAACCTGGCTTCGCCGGGGTGGCCCTGCCGGGGGTGGAGGCGGAGGTGGTGGACGAGGAGGGCAGGCCGGTCCCCCCGGGGCAAGGAGGGCTTCTCGTCCTGAAGCGCCCCTTCCCCCACATGATGCGCACCGTCTGGGGCAACCACGACCGCTACCTCCAGTACTGGCGGGAGGTGCCGGGGAACGTCTACGTGGCCGGCGATGTGGCCAGCAAGGACGAGGAAGGTTACTTCAGCGTCCTGGGCCGGGCGGACGACGTCCTGAACGTGGCGGGCCACCGCATCGGCACCGCGGATGTGGAAAGCGCCTTGGTTTCCCACCCTGCGGTGGCCGAGGCCGCGGTGATCGGGGTGCCCGACCCCTTGAAGGGGGAGGCCATCAAGGCCTTTGTGGTGCTTCGGCTAGGCCAGACTCCCTCGGAGGAGCTTAAGGAAAGCCTCATCGCCCACGTGCGCCGG
The DNA here is from genome assembly GCF_000511705.1 of Thermus sp. NMX2.A1. Taxonomy (NCBI): domain Bacteria; kingdom Thermotogati; phylum Deinococcota; class Deinococci; order Thermales; family Thermaceae; genus Thermus; species Thermus sp. NMX2.A1. Next base: position 2,338 of record NZ_ATNI01000065.1, on the reverse strand, counting down.
GAGCTGGGTCCCATCGCCACCCCTTCCGAGATCGTCTTCCTGGACAAGCTTCCCAAGACCCGCTCGGGCAAGATCCTGCGCCGCCTCCTCAAGGCCCAGGAGCTGGGCAAGGACCCCGGGGATCTCTCCACCCTCGAGGAGTAGCCCCACCTTACCTTCGGGGCTGGGAACACCCCAGACCCTTTTCCTCACCGAGAAAATCCCCCCTTTTGCGCATACCCGCAAAGTTTAGGTTTCTTGACACGTTCCTCACTCTTCCCTAAGATTGCCCCTAACCGCGAGGGAGGAAGGCAATAGAGCGCCAAGAGCGCTTCCCTAGCGGGGGAGGGAGTTATGAGCAACCTGGAAGGATACTGGAAGGCCAACACATCCCTTATACGAAACCTGCTTATCGTTTGGGCCCTGGTTTCGTACGTCCTTGGCATCCTCCTGGCGGAACCCCTAAACGCCATCCGTTTAGGGGCGCTTCCCTTGGGATTCTGGTTCGCCCAGCAGGGAAGCATCTACGTCTTTGTCATCTTGATTTTCTACTACGCCTGGAAGATGGACCAGTTGGATCGCCAGTACGGCGTACACGAATAGGAGGAAGGCTATGAGCGTGGAAGCTTGGACCTACCTGATCGTGGGTATCACCTTTGCCATATACATCTACATCGGCTACGCCAGCCGAGTAAGGGAGACCGCCGGGTTCTACGTGGCAGGCCGCGGCGTACCCGCCGTTGCCAACGGAGCCGCCACCGCTGCCGACTGGATGTCTGCCGCCAGCTTCATCTCCATGGCTGGCCTTATCTCCAGCATGGGGTACGACGGAGCCGTCTACCTCATGGGTTGGACAGGGGGGTATGTACTCCTGGCCTTGCTCCTCGCCCCTTACCTCCGCAAGTACGGGAAGTACACGGTACCCGACTTCATCGGCGACCGGTACTACTCCCATACCGCCCGGGCTGTGGCTGCCATCGCCACCATCTTCATCTCCCTCACCTACGTGGCCGGGCAGATGCGGGGTGTGGGGATCGTGTTCAGCCGCTTCCTCCAGGTGGACATCGCCACGGGGGTCATCATCGGGGTGGCTGTGGTGGGCTTCTTTGCCGTGCTGGGTGGCATGAAGGGCATCACCTGGACCCAGGCGGCCCAGTACACCGTCTTGATCATCGCCTACCTCATCCCAGCGATTGCCATCGCCAACGTTCTCACCGGCAACCCCATCCCCCAGCTGGCCTTCACCTTTAGCGACCTAGTAAGCCGCTTGAACCAGATCCAAGTGGATCTGGGCTTTACCGAGTACACCAAGCCCTTCCAGGGCAAACCCATGATCGACATCCTGGCCATCACCCTGGCCCTGATGGTGGGGACGGCGGGGCTTCCCCACGTGATCATCCGCTTTTACACGGTGCCCGACGTGCGCTCGGCCCGGTACTCCGCGGGCTGGGCCCTTCTTTTCATCGCTCTTCTCTACACCACCGCCCCGGCCCTAGCCGCCTTTGCCCGCTACAACCTCATCTCTACCCTGCACGGCAAAACCCTCGAGGAGGTGCGTCAGATTGACTGGGTAGCCAAGTGGGAGAAGACCAAGCTCCTGGCCTTTGTGGATAAAGACGGGGACGGCAAGATCACCGTGGCCCCGGGCCAGGCCTTTGTCCTCAAAGGCGGCAAGCCGGACTTCAACACCCCCGATGAGAAGAGCAAGAACGAGGTCTACATCGACAACGACATCATCGTCCTCTCCACGCCGGAAGTGGCCAGACTGGCCCCCTGGGTCATCGCCCTGGTGGCCGCGGGCGGTCTTGCAGCTGCCCTTTCCACGGCTGCTGGCCTGCTCTTAGCCATGTCCAGCGCCATTTCCCACGACATCTACTACCGCATCTTCCGGCCCAACGCCACGGAGGCCCAGCGCCTTTTGGCAGGCCGCATCGTCACCCTCTTGGCGGTGATCCTATCAGGGTACTTCGGCATCAACCCCCCGGGGTTTGTGGCCCAGGTGGTGGCCTTCGCTTTCGGTCTGGCGGCGGCAAGCCTCTTCCCCGCTATCCTCTTGGGAATATTTGACAAGCGCATGAACCGCGAGGGGGCCATCGCTGGCCTCCTGACAGGCCTCATCTTTACTGCGGTCATGATCGGGATGATGCGGGCACCCCAGATCTTTGGAGCCCCTGCCCCGGTGATCCCTAACCTTTGGGGTATCAGCGCGGAAGGGGTCGGAGTCATTGGCATGATTCTCAACTTCGTGGTGGCCTACGTGGTTTCCCGGGCCACGCCACCACCCCCGGACCACATCCAGCATCTGGTGGAAGACATCCGCATCCCCAAAGGCGCAGGGCAAGCTGCAGAGCACTAAACC
>NZ_ATNI01000064.1:0-4947 GCF_000511705.1 Thermus sp. NMX2.A1 | reverse complement strand
CATATGTTAGGAAATCGGCTACCGAATTCCATGGCCCTTGGGACAACGGGGCTCAAATGACAGGACCACATTACCGGTGGAACCGATTCATTGCGGCCAGACACATCGTAGACGGCGGAGCAAGAGGATCTGGCCCGTGTGGTCGCTGGTGTGGGCGAGGAGGCCATGGATCTCATAGAGGGCGGACGGGCTACCCATCCCCGCAGAGGGCGTAAGGAGGTGCACCGGTTTTAGGGTGCTCACTACCCCCGGCAACCCTTCCAACGCTCGGGCCAGTTCCGCTTGGAGGCACGCCCAGGCGGCGGGATCTGGGGCGTCCGGGACTTGGGGCCAATCCGTTCCCGACCGGGGAGGCGGCGCCCCTCCTCGGCAGAGCGCCTCCAGAACCACGGTCATCCGCGCAACCCAGTAGCGGATGTGGGCGGCGAGCTCCCAAATCAGGGCCATCCAGGTAAAGCCGCCACAGGGCCTCTTGGGGTGAGGCCCGCGATCGCCTGGACCGTGGAAACGTGCCAGCCGTTGCCTTCGGCCAAGCTGAGCCGCTGGAGATGGTCTACCAAAAGCGCCGGGTCCACGTCCCTACCTCCCTGGCTCACCTGTGGCCTTCTACCTTCGAGGCAGATCGCTACCCCCTCGCACCAGCCTCCTGGATCCCAGGTAAGGGACCAAGGGCCTCACGGATCAGCTTGGCTCTCAGCGAGGGATCCAGTTCCCAAAGCGGCTACTCCCACCCCGCCTCCTTCTCCCACCCCGGCATGAGGAGGCTCCGCATCCCCGTCCAGTAGGCCACCTTGTCCTTTGGGTAGCCCGCCTTGAGGTAGCCCCGGATGGCCCGCCAGCGCAGGCGCTTGGCGAAGCTGGCCCGGGCCCGGTCCTCCTCCTTGTACCCCGCATAGCGCAGCAGGTCCTTCAAAAGGACCACCACCGTGGGATGGGTCAGGGGCTTCCCCCGGTTCTTGGTGGGGGCCGGGCTCAGGAGGAGGTGGGGAAAGGGCAGGGGCTGGTGGCTGGCCAGGTAGTCCCTCACGGGAAGCCACTCCCTCAGAACCCCCTGGGCCAGGGGGGAGAGGGGGATCTCCCTGAGCCTCCGGCCCCGCACCAAGAGCACCTCCCCCCGCACGTCGTCCCGCCACAGGTCCAGGGCCTCTCTCAGGTTTAACCCCACCTCCCCCAGCATCACCAGGACCACCTTGAGCATAGGACGCCAGTAGGCGGGGGTGAAGTGGTCGGTGGCCTGCCACACCCGCTCCCAGACCTCCTCGGGGATGGGGACCCTACCGGAGAGGAGGGGATACTGCCGGGGCGGGTACTCCACATGGGGCGGCATGGGATGCCCGGCCCACTCCAGGAAGGGCCAGAGGTAGCCCAAAGCCCCCCGGGCCCGTTCCACCGTGGCGGGGGCCAGGGGACCCGGAGGCCCCCCGGGGAAGCCCTTCTCCTTGATCTCCAGGAGGTAGGCCAGGATGTCGCCCGCCTCGAGGGCCGGCCACTTCCGCCCCTTCAGGGCCAGCCAGAGGACGAACCTTTCCACCATGTGGGGCACCACGGTATCCGGCCTCCTCCGGTGGCGGACCAGGTAGGCCCAGACCCCTTCCGCCAGGACCCGCTCGTTCCAGGTGGCCAGGGCCTCTCCCACCATGCGCTTCCGTTCTTCCGGGATATCCCAGGCCTCCAGCGGCAAACCAACTATCAACTTTCTCGGCATAAGTAAGCCCTCCCCAACAGAACCAACCACTAACAGCTCCTCACCTCAACCCCATTTTCACACATCACAACCCCATGCTAACCCCCTCCAAAAACCTGTAGCCGCCGCTGACGAGCGTGCGGGACTTCGTAGGGTAGCTCCTATATAAGGAAAGCCCGCCCGACGTCCTGGGTAGAGGATGGATGAGGCAGTGCCCGCCAGTCCACAGGCAGGGCTTCAACCTCAGCGATCAAATCATCCGGCACCTGCAGGCGGAAGTAGACATAGCCCTCAAGGGAAGGAAGCTCTAAGGCATAGGCCAACCACTCCAAGACCGCCAGGGCGAGGTGCTCGCTGGCGTAAACGGCGGGATAGCCCTTGGGGTTCCATCGTCCACCCCGCAGGGCAGCCCCCCTCCCCGTAAAAGCCGCCTGAGCGTAGGTACCCTTCACCAGACGGTATGCCCGCAAGGCCGTCTCTTTCCCCTCTTCAGAGGTAAACCCCTTCCTCCAGGTTGTCCAACAGGTCAAAGACCGCTTCTAGCCCCGCCTCGTTCACCGAGAGCTCCAGCGGGCTCTTACCTCCTAGGGCCGGATTGGGCGTCCTTAGAAAGCGGCGAGCCCTGGAGGCATCCCCGTGGAAGAGCACTGCCCGCTCAAACAGGCGATAGAGGCGGTAAAGGCGGTCGGACAGCTCGGGACTAAGCCGCTCTCCCTGCCGCTGTAACGTCCGGGGAGTGGTCCGCAAAAGCCGGGCCAGCTCCCCCTGGGTGACGCCGAGGCTTTCCTGAAGCTCTAACAGGACCTGCCTGGGAAGACCCTCCTCCAGGGCCAAGGCCCGGGCAACGGGATCTTGCGAGAGAAGCATAGGCCTAACCCAAGTTGCTACCTATCCCCAGGCCTGGAAAAATAGTGGCCGCTATGCTGTCGCGCATCATAGCGGCCTAGAACCTACGCCCTGCGGGCGTGACCTGCATTATAGACGATGCCCTCCAGGTCCTGGGTTACAAGGCTGCTTTCCCGCCAGGGAAACACCTTGACGACCCCCAAGCGAAGACCCCAGCCTTAAGGTGTTCCCTCCACGGGAAAGCAGTCCCCGGCTACCCTACCCCAGGGCCACTCCAAAAGGTGTTCCCCTGCCGGGGAAGCAACTCAAAACTTGCACCTATGCCCCTAGCCTCAGATTTATGCAGGAGGACCAGTTGAAAGGGGCTGCCGGTTTCCCGTCAAATGACGGGTGCTATGCACCCGACAGCCCAAGTACTACTCTCCCGCATCTTGGCCCTCCTGCCAAGCCCCCACCTCAAGGAATCCCTCAAAGCCCTCCTCCTTCTCCAAGGTCATGGCAAAGCTAGACCCCAGCACAGCAAGACCAAGTCCCCCTCCGCCCTCTCCCGCTTCCTTAACCGCTACCCCTGGCCCACCCGCGCCCTTATCCGCCTGGCCAGGAACGGGGAAGGCGGCGGTTCAGCATTGAGCATTTTTTCCGGGCGATGAAGGGCGAGTTTTCCCTGGGGCAGTTTGGGGGGCGGACTCCCTGTAGACATTCCCCAAGGGCATCCGCAGCACGGTTGAATTTTCACCACCACACGGTTGATTTTCCGCCTAGGCCCGGTTAGAATGGGCCGTGTTCCCCCGGCACCTATCCACTCCCCTCCGGCAGGCCCTCCAGGACCGCCCCGTGGTCCTCCTCCTCGGGGGGAGGCAGGTGGGGAAGTCCACCCTGGCCCAGGCCCTGGTGGCGGAGGGGCTTTTGGACCGCTACCTCACCCTGGACGACCTCTCCCTCCTCGCCGCGGCCCAGCTGGACCCCCAAGGGTTCCTCTCCGGCCTCCAGGGCCGGGTGGTCCTGGACGAGGTGCAGCGGGCCCCGGGCCTCCTCCTCCCCCTGAAGGCCCTGGTGGACCGGGACCGGCGCCCTGGGCGCTTCCTCCTCACGGGCTCGGCCAACCTCCTGGCCCTGCCCAAGGCCGCGGAGCACCTGGTGGGCCGCATGGCCCTCTTCACCCTCTGGCCTCTCTCCCAGGGGGAGGTGGAGGGGCGCAAGGAGGAGTTCCTCCCCGCCCTCTTCGCCGAGGAGCTCCCCCCCCTACAGGGGGAGGGGAAGCCACCCCTGGAGCGCCTCCTCCGGGGGGGCTACCCCGAGGCCGTCCTCCTCCCCCCAGAGCGGCGCGGGGCCTGGTTCCGGGACTACCTGGCCACCCTCCTGGCCCGCGAGGTGCGGGAGCTGGGCCAGGTGGAGCGGCTTGGGGAGCTGCCCAGGCTCTACGCCCTCCTGGCCGCGAGGCCTGCCCAGCTCCTCAACTGGGCCGAGCTTGCCCGCACCTTGGGGCTTCCCGCCACCACCCTCCGGCGCTACTTCGCCCTCCTGGAGACCCTCTACCTGGTGCACACCCTGCCCCCCTGGCAGGCCAACCTGGGCAAGCGCCTGGCCAAAAGCCCCAAGGTCCTGCCCACGGACTCCGGCCTTGCCCTCCACGCGCTAGGGCCGGAGAGGGCCCACCTGGAGGGCGACCCCACCCTCCTGGGGAAGTACCTGGAGGCCTTCGTGGCCATGGAGGTGGTGAAGCAGGCGGGGTATGCCGGGTTCCGGCTAGGGGTCTTCCACTACCGGAGCCATTCCGGGGAGGAGGTAGACCTGGTCCTGGAGGGGCCTGGGGGGAAGGTGGTGGGGGTGGAGGTGAAGGCCCGGGGGAGCCTCCGCCTCGAGGACTTAAGGGGCCTAAGGTCCCTGGCCCAGGCCCTGGGCCCCCGGTTCCACCGGGGGGTGGTCCTCTACCTGGGCCGGGAGACGGTCCCCTTTGCCAAAAACCTCCACGCCCTCCCCCTGGAGGCCCTCTGGCGCCTCTGAGAGGCTGTCGTAAAAGTGGGGTATGCTTGAGGGGTGAACTCTCGCAGAGTATACCCCAGCGACCTGACCGATGCAGAGTGGGCCATCCTGGGTCAGCCCGAAAGGGCTACCTTGACCCCCTTATCCAGATACGGGCTTCGCCCGTGACCCCTGCCCCTAAACCCGGTGGCCGACCCGCCAAGGTACCCAGGCGGGAAATCCCTAACGCCATCCAGAAGGTGTTCCCCTAAAGGGGAAGCACGTTACGTCCTAGAAAACGGCATCCAGCAGCGGGCCATGCCCCGTCACGCCACAGGCGTACGTTCCTGACCTCCCTCATGGGTCCACCGCTGCCCCTACTTTCGCAATCTTGAGGCGACGGAAGCCTGGATGTATTTAGGCATGTAGGCAGGCTACGCTTGGGATGTGAACCC
>NZ_ATNI01000063.1:0-65366 GCF_000511705.1 Thermus sp. NMX2.A1 | reverse complement strand
AAGCCCGCTCTGGGCCAAAGCTCCTAGCCCAAACCGGCCAGCTTGCGGTTCTTCTCGATGTAGGACTTCCACTGCTCGGGAACATCCTCCTCGGGGAAGATGGCGTTCACCGGGCAGGCGGGTACGCAGGCCCCGCAGTCGATGCACTCCTCGGGGTGGATGTAGAACTGATCCCCCCCGTCGTAGATGCACTCCACGGGGCAGACCTCCACGCAGGACTGGTCCTTTACGCCGATGCAGGGTTCACAGATCACGTGCGGCATCCTTCACCTCCTAAGCTACCCTCCCCCCTATTTTAGGGGATAAACCCTCCTGTCAAGGGGCTAGGCCCCCAAGTAGCGGAAGAAGGCCTCCCGGGAGATGGCCCCCACCACCTCTTCCCCCTTCACCACCAGGACCAGGGGTTGCCGCAGGAAGAGGGGGGAGAGCTCGCTGACCGCCACCTCAGCCTCCACGCTGGGGACCTCCTCCAAAGGGAGGATGTGGTCGGAGAGGCCCAAAAGCCCCACCGGGCGCCCTTCCTGCACCAACAGGGCCACCCCCCGGCCCTCGTAGGCCTCGAGGGCCTCCACCCGGGGCAGGGGCCTCGCCAGGCGGCGGGCCGGGGTGGGCCAGAGAAGCCCGGCGGTGAGCAGGGTGGTGCAGGGCACCCGCACCGCCTTCTTGGCCACGTAGAGGGCAAAGGTGAAGAAGAGGAGAAACCCCAGCCCCTCCAGGAGGCCGGTAAAGTTAAAGCTCTCCCACCCCAGCCTGCCCCCACCCCCGAGGAGGGAGTGCAGGAGGTAGGAGAAGAGAAGGCCCAGCACCAAGGCGGCCAGATAGGCGAAAAGCCCGACCAGGCGGAGTTCCTTCACCGTGCGCATGGGCTTAGCTTACCAGTTCCTCCTCCCGGTCCACGTCCACCCCCACCTCGGGGTAAGGGGTGATGAGGGCCTTGGCCTCCACCCCCAGGATCCTCCTGGCCCTACCCTCCAGCTCGGGGAGGGAAAGCCGACTCAGAAGGAGCTTGAGGAGGATATCCAGACCGATGAGCCGGGCCAGGGCCAAGGGTTTCTTCCTTAAGGCCACCACCTTTTTGGCCAGGGGCAGGGCCTGGTAGAAAAGCCCCTTATCCAGAAGCACCAGGTTCCCCCCGGTGAAAACCCCCTCCCGCAGGCGGGCGTAGGTGCGCCGGGTGTGGGGAAAACGGGCCTCCACCGCCTCCTTCGGCACGATGGGGTAGACGAGGGCAGCCTCCGGGGCCCTTTCCAGCACATATCGCACCGCCTCCGGGGTGAGGTGGGGGATGTCGGCGGTGGCCACCAGGACCCGTCCCTCCACCTGCTCTAAGGCTGCCTCCAGGTTCCCAAGCAGGCTTCCCCTGTCCGGCAAGGTCAAGCGAGGAGAGGGGTTTAGCCCCGGGTTCTCCCCCACGTAGACCACGGAAAGCCCCGCCTCCTTCAAGGCGGAAAGCACCCACTCCGCCATGGGCCTTCCCCGGTAGGGCACCAGGGCCTTGCTCCGCACCCCATACTTTCGGGCCCACGCCTCCTCGCCGCCTCCCAGAACAATGGCCTCCACGCCCCTATGGTGACGACTCCCCGGACTAAAGTCCAGGGCTTCTCGGGGTGTTTCCCTGCGGGAAAGCACGCGGGGTCTCCCCCGAAGGCCCCGTCCAGGCCTTTGCCAGGATGTTTTGAGCGGCGGCCACATCTCGGTGGAGAAGCGCCCCACACTGGGGACAGGTGTACGCCCGCACCCAGAGAGGCTTCTTCTCCCTATGCCCGCACACCGGGCAGTCCTGGCTGGTGTACTTGGGGTCTACCTTGATGACTCGCCTACCAGCCAAAACGCTACCGCTTGCGCGGTGAGCTTCCGCTTTGTAGGCGAGGATTGCGAGAAACTGGGCCCAGCCCGCGTCGTGTATGCCTTTGGCAACGTAGGAGCGGGAGAGAGCAAGGATGTTCAGGTCTTCGTGAACAATGGTTCCATAGGCATTGACCAGCCTCCGGGCCAGCTTGTGGTGGAAGTCTTTGCGCTGGTTGGCGATCTTGCGGTGGAGCTTGGCTACCTTGAGCCTGGCCTTCTTCCTGCCGCTCTTTCCCTTCTTCTTCCGGGAAAGCTCCCTTTGGGCCTTGGCCAGCTTCTCCTCGGCTTTCTGGAAGTGGCGGGGAGCCTCTACCATCTCCCCCTCCGAGGTAACGAGGAAGTGGGGGTTGGTGCCCAGGTCTATGCCGATGGCCTCCTCGCTTGGAGGCAAAGGCTTGGGGTCCACCTCGGTGATGAAGATGATGTACCAATGCTCGCCTTCCCGCTTAACCGTCGCCGTCTTGATCTTCCCTTCCAAAGGGCGGTGGAGCTTGACCTTGACGGAGCCAATCCCCCGTGGAGGAGTACACGCCTTCCCCCATCCTGGAGCTTGACCCCGGTTTCGTAGGCCTGGGGGAAGGTAAAGGAGTCGTAGCGCCCCTTCCCCTTGAAGCGGGGGTATCCCGCTTTCTGTCCCGCCTTGACCCTACGGAAGAAGCCCTTGAACGCCAGGTCCACCCGTTCGATGACGTTCTGCAAGACCTGGGAATGAATGTGCTTGTACTCCGGCAGCTCGGCCCGTATCTCGGGCAGATACCTCTTCTGTTCGTAGAAGCCGACAGTCCTCCCGGCCTTCTTGTAGGCATCTCTACGCTCCTGCAAGGCCGCGTTGTAGAGGTGGCGGCACAGCGAGAGGGTGCGCTCCAGGTCTTTTTGTTGGGGCTGGGTGGGGTACAGGCGGTATTTGAAGGCTTTGCGCATGGCTGGCTTCTTCTACACTGTACCAAATCCGTGTCCACCTGTGGTGGACGTGGGGGAGCTATGCGGCCGCGTGCGGCCGCAATCCCCGGTTTGGTCAGCCCGTGTCACGCGTTAGCGTATCTTGAGGGCTATCTTGGAAACCGGGGGATTATAGCTCCCCCACACCCCCTCTTTTCTCTAAAGGTTTTGCCGGGGCCCCCACCCCGGCGACGCCGGGGTGGGGTGGCATCAGAGGGGCCTAAGGGTAAACCTCAGCACCTGGTTCCCGGTGATGCGTACCGTCTCCACCAGGGTGCGGTACCCAGGGGCCACCAAGGTAAGTTCATGCTCGCCGAAGGGCGCCTCGAGGCGCAGGTAACCGCCCTTGGCCACCCCCACTTCCTTCCCATCCAGGAAGACCCGGGCCTCCACGTTCAGGTAAAGCTCCAAGACCGCCCGCACCGGAACGAGTTCCACATAAAGCCTGACGCTTTCCCCGGGGCGCACCTCCACCTGGGCCCGGTACTCCCCGTACCCTGGGGCCACCACCCGCACCTCATGGAGACCCGCCTCGAGGGTCATCCTTAAAGGCGCCCGGCCCATCAAACGGCCGTCGATGTAGACCTCAGCCCCCTCGGGCCTGGCCTCCAGATAAAGCTCCCCCGTGCGGATGGGCCTCAAGGTGGCGGAAACCCGGGTTTCCCGGCCCCGTTCCACCCGCACCGTGGCCCGGTAGGGCTCGTAACCCGGGGCCTTGAGCTCCACCTGGTAGGTTCCCTCCTCCAGCACCAGGCGCAAGGGGGTACGGCCCCGCAAGGTGCCGTTCACGTAGGCCTCGGCTCCCGTGGGGCTGGACTCCAGAAGAAGGATGCCGGTGCGAGAGACGGGGTTCAGGCGCACGTCCAGCCGGGTGGTCTCGCCCCTTCGCACCTGGACCGTGGCCTGGTAGGGCTCGTAGCCCGGCGCCCTAAGCTCCACCGCATACCGCCCCTCGGGCAGGCTTAGGGAAAGGGGCGTGCGGCCCCTGAGGGTTCCTTCCACGTACACCTCGGCCCCGGAAGGGCTGGAGGTGACGGCCAGGGTCCCCTGCCTGGCCTCCGGCACCAGCTGGGCGAAGACCTGGACCCTTTCCCCGGGCCTGGGGTTCAGCGTGACCCGGTAGGGCTGGTAGCCGGCAAGCCTAAGCTCCACCTCGTGCCGGCCCGGGTTCACCTGGAGGCTAACAGGAGTGCGCCCGCTCATCCGCCCGTCCAGGTAGACCTCGGCACCAGCGGGCCTCGAGTCCACCACCAGGGTGGCCGTGGCCGGGGTGGGCGGGGGAGCTGTGACCCGGCCCACGAAGTAGCGGGCCACGTCGGTGACCCAGTCCTTGTCGGGGATGGGCTCAATCACGATGGAAAGCGCCCGGGCCAGGCCTTCCGCCCCCTGGACCCGCACCTGATTGCGCTCCACATCCAGGATCTCCCCCAGGGAAAGGGGGCGCTTGCTGGCCACCGCCAGGATGCGGTCCTCACCCTCGGGACCCGTCACCGTGTAGCGGTAGCGGGCCCCTTCCGGGGGAAAGCGCCGGGTTTCCCCGGCCCGGAGGAAGTTATTCCGCTCAAAGGCGTTGGGCAGGATGGGATCGATCCTGCCGTCGGCATTGATGTTGAAGAGGTAGACGTAGGCATCCTGGTTCACGTTCACGTAGATGAAGATGGGCTCACCGATCTGGTAAACCGCACCTCCCCGTTTCCCGGGGTCCTTGTCCACCCAGACCTTCACCTGAAGGTCGGTGGGCGCGGGATTCACAATGATCCCCTGGGGGCTTATCTGCTGGGCCAACGCCGCCCCAAAACCCAGGATGGCCAAAAGGAGCTTCCGCATAATCCTCACCTCCGCCCTCAGGCTAAAGCCTCCCTGTGAAAATCCTGAGGGAAAAGGGACAAGGCCCCTTAAGACTCGGCGTAGGCCCCAAGGGTGCGGAAGCGGCGGTAACGGTCCCGGTAGAGCTCCTCCGGGGAAAGCCCTTTGAGCTCCTCGAGGGTCTTCAGAAGGGCTTCCTTGATGTTGCGGATGGCCTGGTCGGGGTCCTTGTGGGCCCCGCCCTCGGGCTCGGGGACGATAGCGTCCACCACCTTCTGGGCCAGGAGGTCCCTTGCGGTGAGCTTCAAGGCCTCGGCGGCCTTGGGGGCCTCCTTGGCATCCCGCCAGAGGATGGCGGCGCAGGACTCCGGGCTGATCACCGAGTACCAGGCGTTTTCCATGATGAGGACCCGGTTGGCCACCCCGATGGCCAGGGCCCCCCCGCTACCCCCCTCCCCCAGGATGAGGGCGATGGCGGGCACCTTCAGGCGGCTCATGCGCTGGATGCTCTGGGCGATGACCCAGGCCTGGCCCCGCTCCTCCGCGGAAACCCCCGGGTAGGCCCCCGGGGTGTCGATGAAGGAGAGGAAGGGATAGCCGAACCGGTCCGCCAGGTCCATGAGGCGCATGGCCTTGCGGTACCCCTCGGGGTGGGGCATGCCGAAGTTACGGTGGAGGTTTTCCTTGGTGTCCCGCCCCTTCTGGTGGCCCACCACCACCACCTTCTGCCCCTCCAAGTAGGCGAGCCCCCCCACGATGGCGGGATCGTCGGCGAAGGCCCGGTCCCCATGGAGCTCCAAAAAGTCCTGGAAGGCCTTCTCCAGGACGTCCAGGGTGGTGGGGCGGCCCGGGGCCCGGGCCAGCTGCACCCTCTGCCAGGCGTTGAGGCTCCCGTAGACCTCCTCCTTGAGCCTGGCCAGGCGGTCCTCCAAAAGGCGAATCTCCGCCTCGAGGTCCACCCCCGTGGTGCGGGCCGTCTCCCTTAGCTCGGCGATGCGTCTTTCCAGCTCCAGGATGGGCTTTTCAAACTCCAACGGCATAGGGAACTCCAGGGTGCAGATGACGAAGGGCCCGGACCAGCTCGCCCTTGAGCTTCCTGCGATCGGTAACCCGGTCCACCATCCCGTGCTTCAGCAAAAACTCCGAGCGCTGGAAGCCCTCGGGGAGCTCCTGGCGGATGGTCTGGCGGATGACCCTGGGCCCGGCAAAGCCGATCAGGGCCCCGGGCTCGGCGAAGATCACGTCGGCCAGGGCGGCGAAGCTGGCGGTGACTCCCCCGGTGGTGGGATCGGTGAGGATGGAAACATAGGGAAGGCGCTTCTCCCAGAGGCGGTCCAGGCTCATCACCGTCTTGGCCATCTGCATGAGGGAAAGGGCCGCCTCCTGCATCCTGGCCCCGCCCGAGGCCGCCACGATCACCAGGGCCCGGCCCTCCGCCGCCGCCCGTTCCGCCCCCCGGGCGATCTCCTCCCCCACCACGCTCCCCATGGACCCCCCGGCGAAGGCGTAGTCCATCACCAGAAGGACCGCAGGCACCCCGCCGATGGTGCAGGTGCCCCCCAGGATGGCGTCCTTGCGACCGGTTTCCTCCTGGTAGGCCCTGAGCCTTTCCGCATAGGGCTTGGTGTCCACGAAGCCTAAGGGATCCAGGGGCCTAAGCCCGGTGATCTCCTGGAAGGTGCCGGGGTCCGCCAGCATCTCCACCCTTTCGGAAGCGGGCACCCGGTGGTGGTGGCCGCACTTGGGGCAGACGTAGAGGTTTTCCCGGAACTCCTTCTTGTAGAGCTGGGCCCCGCAGGCCTCGCACTTGGTCCAGAGCTCGGGGACATCCCGGTTCCCCCCGCTGGGCCTTTTTCTTCGGAAAAGCCGCTCCAGGGCCACGCTTATGCCTCCTTGGGAGCCTCGAGGGCCCTGGTCTCCCCCGCCAGGCTCTGGCCGATGAAGACCGCTCCCGCCTCCACGTCCAGGGCCTGGGCCCGCACCGTGCCGGTGAAGCGGGCCGTCTTGGAAAGGCTCACCTTCTGGGCCACCAGGTCCGCCTTCACCTCCCCGTGGATCTGGACGCTTCCTGCCTCCACCCTTTCCCCTTCCACCCGGCCCGTGCGGCCCACCTCCAGCTCCCCTTCCACGTAGACCGAGCCTTTGACCAGGCCGTCGATGCGCACCTGGCCCTTGGCCCTCAGGTCCCCCAGGACCTCGGTGTCGGACCCCAGGTAGGTGAGGGTCCCCGCCTGCCTTCTCCCCAGCATCCGCCCCATTTTAACGGGAGGCCCAAAGGGGGTCTAGGTAGGGCCTCGGGTCCACGGGGGACCCGTAGCGGTAGACGCCGTAGTGGAGATGGGGACCGGTGGAGCGGCCCGTGGAGCCCACGTACCCCAGGACCTGCCCCTTCTCCACCCTCTGCCCGGGACGCACCAGGATGCGGGAAAGGTGGCCATAGAGGCTCTGGTACCCCTCGGCGTGGTCCAGGAGGACGGCGAGGCCATAGGCCCCCATCCAGCCAGCCCGGGCCACCACCCCGCTTCCCGTGGCGTAGACGGGGGCGCCGTAGGGAGCGGAGAGGTCCAGGCCGTCGTGGAACTCATACCCCGGGCCGAAGGGGTTCTTGCGCATACCAAAGAAGGAGGTAACCCCCTCGTAGCCCCTTAGAGGTAGGCCCCGGGGGAGGCTTCGCTCCACCTCCAGGGTCCTTTCCAGGGCCGGCACCACCTCCTTAAGCTGGTTCCTTAGGTCCAGGGCCTCGGCCCGCACCTCCGCCCAGCCCGCCAGGGACTCCTCGGAGGAAGCCACAGCCCCACCCCCCTGGCCCCCTTCCTGGTAGCGCACGGGAAGGGCGTTTAAAGGGGAAAGCCCCGCCCGGCGGCGGAGCTCCTCTATGGCTTTCTTGATCTCCTCAAGCTCCTTCTTGGTGCGCCTGGCCTCCTCCGAAAGGGCCCCGTTTTTGGCCCGCTCCGCCTCGAGGGCCAAGGAAAGCCTCCTGGCCTCCTGGGAAAGAGCCTGGAGGCGAACCTCCAGGGTTCGGGCCTCCCGGCTCTTATGCCAGAGGTAGAGGTTGGCCCCGGTCCAAAGGGTTAGGAGGGCCAAGAAGAGGGCCACGGCCCACCCCGGCAGGGACACCGCCCGGCTCCCCCCGCCGCTTCGGGCGAGGAGAAGGGTATAGCGCAAGGGCCTCCTAGGCTGCCGCTTCATCCGGAAGAGTATACCCTGTACACCCCACCCCACCGCCACCTGCCCCGCGCAACCCTATCGCGGCCTCAGGGCAAAGCATCCAGGACCAGGGGCAGGGGGCTTGCCGAAAGTCCCAGCTGGAAGGCCTCCCTTAAGTGGGCCAGGGCTTCCTCCAGGCCCTTCCCGCGGTGGTAGACCAGGGCCAGAACCTCCCCCCTTTCCACCCGGTCCCCGGGCTTTTTCAGCAGATAGACCCCCACCCCGTGGTCGATGGCCTCCCCCTTCTTCCTACGCCCGCCCCCCAGGGCCAAGACCGCCAGGCCCACCCGGTAGGCATCCACCTCCTGCACCACGCCCTCCTTCTCCGAGGCGAGGGGAAGCTCCTCCCCCAGGGGAAGCAGGGAAAAGTCCTCCACCACCCGGGGATTTCCCCCCTGGGCCTCGAGGAAGGCCTGGAACCTTTCCAGCGCCTTGCCGCTTTCCCAGGCCCTACGGGCCAGGCTTGGGTCCAGCCCCTCAAGCCGTAAGGACTCCTCCGCAAGGCGCAGGGCCACCTCCAAAAGGTCCTCCGGTCCCTTTCCCTTCAGGGTCTCTATGGCCTCCCGGACCTCTATGGCGTTCCCCACCGCCCGACCCAGGGGGGCCTCCATGCTGGTGAGGAGGGCCCTAACCCTTCGCCCCGCCCCCTGGCCGATCCCCACCATGGTCTTGGCGAGAAGCCGGGCTTCCTCCAGGGTCTTCATGAAAGCCCCCTTGCCCACCTTTACGTCCAAGACGATGCTCCTGGCCCCGGCCGCCAGCTTCTTGCTCATGATGGAGCTGGCGATCAAGGGGATGCTCTCCACCGTGGCCGTGACATCCCTTAGGGCGTAGAGCTTGCCGTCCAAGGGGGCCAGGTCCGGGCTTTGGGCAGCGATGACCAGCCCAATGCGCTCGGCCCTTTCCAGAAACTCCCCTTCCGTCATCTCCCCCCGCCAGCCCGGCACCGACTCCAGCTTGTCGATGGTCCCCCCGGTGTGGGCCAGGCCCCGGCCCGACATCTTGGCGAAGGTGCACCCCGCCGCCGCCAGGATGGGCCCCACCACCAGGCTCACCTTGTCCCCCACCCCCCCGGAGGAGTGCTTGTCCACGGGGTGGGGCAGGTGGGAGAGGTCCAGGACCCTCCCTGAGTAGGCCATGGTTTCCGTAAGCCATAGGGTTTCCTCCGGGTCCAGGCCCCTCAGGAAGGCAGCCATGAGCCAGGCGGATACCTGGTAGTCCGCCACCTCTTCCTTCAGGTAGCCCTCGAGGAAAGCCTTCAGGTCCTCCCGCCTGTGCTTCAGGCCCTCCCGCTTCTCGCGGATGAACTGCACCGGGTTCATGCCCCCATGCTACGCTAGGGCCATGGCCCAGCGGTACCGGTTTGGGATCGAGGAGTTCGAGCGCCTCTTCCAGGGGGTCACGGGGGTGGAACTTCTGGACGGGGAGGCGTACCCGGTGATCCCCACCGGTCCGGGGCGTGCGTGGGCGTTGGCCTGTCTGGTTAATGTGCTAATATGCTTTTATGCGCACCACCCTGGACCTCCCTGACCCACTGTACCGCCACCTCAAACTCCAGGCAGCCAAGGAGGGGAAAACCCTACGGGAGCTGGTGATCCGCTACCTGGAGGAGGGCCTTCGCCGCCAGGCCCAGCGCCAGCCCCGTCCTTTACCCAAGATCCCCCCGGCTGGCCGCCAGATTCCCTCCTGGACGGGGACAGAACTTTGGGAGCTTTTAGAGGATGGACCTCCCGGACCTTAACCTTTGGTTCGCCCTCTTGGTGCCGGAGCATCCCTTTCACCCCGAGGCCCAGCGCTACTGGGGGGTAGCCGCGGAACCTGTCCTGGTCCGCGTGACCGCCTTGGGGCTTTTGCGCCTCCTCACCAACCCAAAGGCCATGGGAGGAAAGCCCCTGGAGGTGGGGGAAGCCTGGCGTGTCTACCGGGAGCTACGGGGCCCCGCGGGCGTTCCCGTGGTGGAGGAGCCTGAGGGTTTGGAAGACGCCTTGTCCTTCTTGGTGGCCCAGGGTTTTGGCTACCGTCATTGGACCGACGCCTATCTGGCTGCCTTTGCCCTTGCCGGGGGATACCGACTGGTTACCTTTGACCAGGACTTTCTCCGTTTCCCGGGCCTTAACCTCCTCCTCTTAAAGTCCTAAGCCACCTTCTCAGTACGCCTGTCCCGTGGCCTTGGTGAGGAGGAGCCTGAACTCGTGGGGGCTAGTGGCGGCGGAGAGGGCGTCCTCCAGGGAGATGAGCCCCTGGCTGTAGAGCTCCACCAAATGCTGGTCGAAGGTGTGCATCCCGTGGATGGAGCCCTCCATCATGGCCTCCTTGATCTGGGGGGTCTTGTCCTCATCCTTGATGAGCTCCCGCACGTAGGGCGTGGCGATGAGAACCTCGAGGGCCAAAACCCTCCCCTTCCCGTCCGCCCGGGGGAGGAGGCGCTGGGAGAGGATGCCGAGAAGGGACTCCGCCAGGAGGATGCGCACCTGCTGGTGCTCGTGCAAGGGGAAGAACTCGATGATGCGGTTGATGGTCCGCCCCGCGTCCAGGGTGTGCAGGGTGGAAAGCACCAGGTGCCCGGTCTGGGCCGCCATGAGGGCGGCCTCCACCGTCTCCTTGTCCCGCATCTCCCCGATGAGGATCACGTCCGGGTCCTGGCGCATGGCGTACTTGATCCCGGAGTAGAAGCTATCCGTGTCCAGCCCCACCTCCCGCTGCACCACCAGGCTCTTCTTATGCCTGTGCAGGAACTCTATGGGGTCCTCAATGGTGATGATGTTCTTGGCGTAGTGCAGGTTGATGTGGTCGATGATGGCAGCCAAGGTGGTGCTTTTGCCACTTCCGGTAGGACCCGTCACCAGGATGAGCCCCCGCTCCTTGGCCGCCAGCCCCTCCATCACCTCCCGGGGCAGGCCCAGGGCCTCGAAGCTGGGGATGACCTCGGAAACCACCCGCATCACCAGGCCGAAGCTTCCCCTCTGCCTCAGGAGGTTGCAGCGGAAGCGGGCCACCCCGGGGATGGTGTAGGCGAAGTCCATCTCCTTGCGGTACTCCATCTCCTCCCATTGCTCCGGGGTGAGGAGGGCTTTGGCGATGGCCTCCGTGTCCTTGGGGGATAGGGGGCGGTTGCCGAAGGGCTTCAGCTTGCCGTCCACCCGGATCACGGGCGGGGCCCCCGCCTGCAGGTGGATATCCGAGGCCCGGGCCTGGACCATAGCCTTGAACATCTCCAAGAGGCTCTGCTTGCCCTCCTGGGGGGAAGCCTCGCTCATGGGTACACCTCCAGGTTATCGATCAGGCGCACCTCGGGGAAGCGGCCCGCCACAATCCCCCTGGCTCCGGGCACAAAGCGGGAAAGGGGCAAAAGGGTTTGGGGGTGGACGATGGCCAAATAGTCTGGCCGAAACTCCGGAGCTTCCCTAAGCACTTCCTCACCCCTTTCCAAGGCCTCGGCCACACCCTCACCCCTTAGGGCCGCTTCCCGCATGGCCAAAAGGGCCCGGTAGAGGACCGTGGCCTCCTTGCGCCTTTGCGGGGACAGGTAGACGTTGCGGCTGGAAAGGGCCAGGCCATCCTCCTCCCGCACCGTGGGCACCCCCACCACCTCCAGGGGAAAGCCCAGGTCCCGCACCATCTTGCGGACCACCAGAAGCTGCTGGTAGTCCTTTTCGCCAAAGTAGGCCCGGCTTGGCCCCACCAGGAGGAAAAGCCTGGCCACCACCGTGGCCACCCCCTGGAAGTGGCCGGGGCGCACCTCCCCTTCCCAAAGGGCGGTAAGGGGCCCCTCCACCGATACCCGGGTGGCAAAGCCTTGGGGGTACATCTCCTCCACGCCGGGGGCGAAGAGGAGGTCCACCCCCGCCTCCTCCAAAAGGGCCTGATCCCGCTTAAGGTCCCGGGGGTAACGGTGGTAGTCCTCCCCGGGGCCAAACTGCAAGGGGTTGACGAAGATGGAGACCACCACGAAGGGGTTCTCCTTCCGGGCCCTTTCCACCAGGGCCAGGTGCCCCCGGTGGAGGTAGCCCATGGTGGGGACAAACCCCACCCCCTCCCGGGGGAGGGCCTGCCTTAACTCGGCCACGGTGTGCGCCACCTTCACGGGCTTAAGTATACTTTCCCCGTGGGCAGGAAAAAGCGCGAGGAAAAGCTCAAGAAAAAGGCCCTGAAGGAGTGGGAGGAGAGGCGGCCCAAGACCTTCCGCGAAGCCCTCAAGTACTTCCCCGGCATCTTCTTCCGCACCACCTTGGTGGTGATGGCGGCCACCCTCCTCATCCTGTTTACCGGTGTCCTGGGCCTTGCCTGGGCCCAGAGCATGTGGTTCCAGATCCTCGTCTACCTGGGGTTTTACCTCCTCTTCCAGCGCTTCATCATGGGGCCTTTAGCCCCACCCCGGATAAAATGAGGGCAGATGGCCGAGCCCGCGGAAGTCCAGCGCCCCCTGACCCTCGAGGCCTACCTGGAGGAGGAGGCCCGAAGCCCTGTGCGCCACGAGCTGGTCCGGGGCTTCCCGAGAGCCATGGCCGGGGCCAGCCGCCGCCACAACCTCCTGGTGGTGGCCCTGGTGGCGGCCCTTTTCCCCCGGGCCCGGGAAAAGGGGTGCCGGGTCCATGCGGAAACCTTTAAGCTCAAGGTGGCCCCCGACACCGTCTACTACCCCGATCTCATGGTGGTTTGCGGCCCTCCAGGGGAAAACCCCTTTTTGGAAGAACGCCCCTGCCTGGTCCTGGAGGTCCTCTCCCCTTCCACGGAGGCCCAGGACCGCTGGGAGAAGATGCGGGCCTATCTGAATCTGGAAAGCCTCCAGGCCTATCTGCTCCTGGACCCGGAAAGGAAGGGCCTCGAAGGGTATTTCCGCGAGGGGAAGGGCTTCAGCCTGAAGCGCTACGCCGGCGGCCAGGTGCCCCTGCCCTGCCTGGACATGTCCTTGGACCTAGAAGCCATCTACTCGGCCCTGGACTAGGCGCAGGGCCTGGGTCCTCATATCCTCTCGGCGTCCGCCCAGAACCCCTCCAGGTCGTAGTACTCCCGGGCCTCAGGGGTCATGAGGTGGACCACCACCTCCCCGTAGTCCAGGACCACCCAGCGGGGGCTCTGCCCCTCCGTGGGCCTGGGGCGAAGCCCCTCCTCCTCCAGCTTCTCCTGCACGTGGCGCTCCAGGGCCTGAAGATGGGGGGTGCTGGTGGCGCTGGCTAGGACGAAGTAGTCCAGGCTTTCCGAAACCGCCCTCAGGTCCAGGGCCACCACGTTTTCCGCTTTCTTTTCCCCAAGGAGATCCTTGATCCTCGCTACCAGCTCCACTGCCTCTTGCTTACGCAAATCTAGCCCTTCGTGCTGACCGAGGGTCTTTACCATCTACCCCTATTGTACCAGGTCCCGCCCGAGCTCCACCACCACCCCGGGAACCGGCCCGTGGGGCGCAAGAAGGGGCAGGTGGAAAAGCTCGGCGAAGTAGCTTCCGGCCTCGAGGTCCTTGGTGTAGACCGCGCTCTGCGCCACCTCCGCCTCCTCCACCTGGGCCTCGATTCCCTCCCGGGCAAGAAGGGCTTGGCCCCAAAGGATCAGGCTCCTTTCCCCCTTTAGGCGCACGGGCACTTGGGGCGGAGAGGAAGGCAGGGCCATCCCCATCCATTGGGCCAGGACCTGGGCCCGGGCTTCCTCGTCCACCAGGAGGAAGGTCCCCCTCCCCTCGCGGGTGGGCAGGGTGGCCACGGAAAGCCTCAGGCCCTGGACCCCGGGCAGATAGGCCAAAACCTCATCCAGGGAAAGATCGGTGTCCAGCTCCCGCCAGGCCTCCCTTAGGGCCAGGGCCAAGGCCGGCCAGGTGCGGGGGTCCTGGGCCTTCTTGAGCACCTGGGATACCACCCCCTTGATGCGGTCCAGCCGGGCATAATCCCCCAGGGCGTCGTGGCGGAAGCGCATGTACTTCACCGCCTCCTCCCCGTTTAGGTGAAGCCTTCCCGCGGGGAAGTCGATGAAAAGCCTCGCCGCCCGGTCGGTGTAGCGCATGGGGCGCTCCAGGTAGACCTCCACCCCCCCCACGGCGTCCACCACCCGGGCCACGCTTTCCAGGGTGAGGATGAGGTGCCTTTCCACCACCAGGCCCGTGGCCTCCGCCACCGCCCGCTTAAAAAGCTCCGCCCCACCCCGGGCGTAGGCGGCGTTGATCTTGCCCCCCACCACCGGGCTATAGAGGTCCCGGGGAATGGCCAAGGCCCTGGCCTCCCCTCCCCTAAGGCGCACGTAGAAGATGGTGTCCGTGCGGCTTCCCGGGCCGCATGGGGTGTGGTAGCCGCAGTACTCGATGTCCCGGGCCGCCACCACCACCCCCATCTCGGGCAAGGCCCCAGCCCTCCTGGGCCGCATTCCTTCCTCCTCTCCCGGCCGCGGCCAGGAGAGCACCCCCCCGAGGGCGAAAAGGGCCAGGGAAAGGAGGAGGAGGGAAAGCCTAGGGCGCATCCTGCAAGCGGCGGTACACGGCCAGGGTCTTAGGGTGCAGGGGGATGCCCTTGGCGGTGAGGTAGGCCACCTTGTTCCCCACCGCCAGGCGGTAGGCCTCGAGGAGCCTCCCCGAAAGGGCGAGCTCCCGGATCTCCCCGTTCACCCCCCGGCCGGGCTCGGAGATGTCGGCGATGTAGAGGGCCATGCCCAGGCCGTTTTGGGGGTCCACCCCGTACACGTGCCCCTCCACCGCCTCCAAAACCTCCTCGTCCTTTACCCCCCAGGCCTCGGCCAGAACCCGGGCCGCCCGGCCGTGGAGGGAAAGGGGATGAGCCCTTTCCACCTCGTTCTCCGGGGGGGCCAGTCTAAGGAGCTCCTCCTCCCCCAGGTCCCGGGCGGCGTCGTGGAGAAGCCCCGCCAGGTAAGCCCGCTCCCCATCCAGGCCGTTTTTAAGGGCGATCTCCTGGGCCAGGGCCGCCACCCTCTGGATGTGCGCCCACCTTTCCGGCCGGACCAAGGCCTTTACCCTCTCCTCCAGCTCAGCGGTAGAGACCGTGCTTTTCAAGGTACACCTCCACGGGCCTGGGCACCCAGAAGCGGGTGCTCTCTCCTTCCCGGATCCGCCTCCGGATCTCCGTGCTGGATATCCCCACCTCGGGCACCAGCAAAGGCACCACGGGCACCGGCATCCCCTCCAAGGGGTAGCCGGGCCGGGCCACGGCCACTAAGGTGGCCAGCTCATGAAGCCGGTGCCCTTCCTTCCAGGTGAGGATATCCCGGTAGGCATCGGCCCCGGTGATGAAGAAGAGCTCATCCTCCGGGAAAAGCCTCCTGGCCTCCCTTAGGGTGTCCACGGTGTAGCTTGGGCCCGGCCGGTCCAGCTCCAGCCTCGAGGCCAAGAACCCCTTCTCCTCCGCCGTGGCCAGGAGGACCATCTCGTAGCGGGCCTCCGCCGGGGCCACCGGGGTCTTGTGGGGGGGGCGGGCCGCCACCACAAAGAGGACCAGGTCCAGCCCCAAGGCTGCCCGAGCCTCCGCCGCCGCCAAAAGGTGCCCCAGGTGGATGGGATCGAAGCTCCCGCCGAAAAGGCCTATGCGCAAGGTTCAACCTCCGTGGTCAAGCCGCCTTTACCCCGGGATGTACTCAAACTCCCGCCCCGCTATCCGCACGATATCCCCCGCCCGCACCCCCTTGGCCTTGAGGGCCGCCTCCACCCCCTGGCGCCGGAAGACCTCCTGCAGGTAGCCCGCCGCCTCGGAGAGATCCCCCTTGAGCCGGCTCAGGTACCGCTCCAGGGCAGGGGAGCGCACCTCGTACACTCCTTCCTCCAGGGGCACCACCTCCACCCCTGCCTCCACGAGAACCCTGGGGGCTGGCCTGGGAAGCTCGGGGGCCGGGGTGGCCTTCACCAAGCTGAGGAGGGCTTCCTTCAACGTCGCCAAACCCTCCCCCGTGAGGGCGCTCACCGGCAGAACGGGAAGCCCCTCCTGGGCCAGCTCCGCCACCCTCTCCTCCACCTCCTTGGGGGTGAGGAGGTCCACCTTGTTCAAGGCGATGAGGCCAGGCCGCCTGAGGAGAGCGGGGTCGTAAGCCTCTATTTCCTTGCGCAGGGTGCGGAAGGTCTTTAAGGGCTCCTCGGCGACGTCCAGAACGTAGAGCAACACCCGGGTGCGGGCGATGTGGCGCAGGAACTCCAGGCCCAGGCCCTTCCCCTGGCTTGCCCCCTCGATGATCCCGGGGATATCCGCCAGGGTGAAGCGCTCCCCTTCCTCCTCCCCCACCTCCACCACCCCCAGGTGGGGGCTTAGGGTGGTGAAGGGGTAGGGGGCGATCTTGGGATGGGCCCGGGTGGTGGCCGAAAGCAGGCTGGACTTGCCGGCGTTGGGGTAGCCCACCAGGCCCACGTCGGCGATGAGCATGAGCTCGAGGCGAAGCCTCCGCTTTTCCCCTTCCTCCCCCGCCTCGGCGAAGCGGGGGGCCTGGCGGGTGGGGGTGACGAAGTGCATGTTCCCCCGGCCTCCCTCCCCCCCCTTGGCCACCAGGAGGACCTGGCCCTCCTCCGTGAGGTCCCCTAAGAGCTCCCCGGTGTCCGCATCGTAGACCCGGGTTCCCCGGGGCACCTCGATGTAGAGGTCCTGGCCCGCACGGCCATGCTGGCCGCTTCCCTTGCCGTGCTCCCCGTCCTCCGCCTTGTAGGTGCGCTTGGAAAGCTCCGAGAGGGAGTCCACGCTTCCCCTGGCCCGCAGGTACACGCTCCCTCCTCGTCCCCCATCCCCCCCGTCGGGCCCCCCTTTGGGCACGAACTTCTCCCGGCGGAAGGAAATGGCACCGTCGCCCCCCTTACCGGCGGCGACGGTGATGGTCAGGACATCCCGGAACATCCAAGCCGTCCCTTGGGTCTACGCCAAGGGACGCACGTGCACGTAGCGGCCGAGCCGCCCCTTATCCTGGAACTCCACCACCCCGTCCACCAGGGCGAAGAGGGTGAAGTCCCGGCCCATGCCCACGTTCTTGCCGGGTTTGAACTGGGTGCCCCGCTGGCGGACCAGGATGTTCCCGGCCCTCACCACCTGGCCCCCGTACCGCTTCACCCCTAGGCGCTTAGCCTGGGAGTCCCGGCCGTTTTTGGTGGAACCCAAACCCTTTTTATGTGCCATGGCTCACCCCTGAATCTCCTTGATGAGGATCTCCGTGTAGGGCTGGCGGTGCCCCTTCTTCCTGCGGTACTGCACCTTGGCCTTGAAGCGGGAGATGGTGATCTTCCTGCCCTTGCCGTGGCCCAACACCTCGGCCACCACCTTGGCCCCTTCCACGAAGGGAGCCCCCACCACCGTCTTCTCCCCGGAAAGGAGAAGGACGGGAAGCTCCACCTGGCTCCCGGGCTCGGCCTTTAGCTTCTCCACCCTAAGCTTCAACCCGGGCTCCACCCGGTACTGCTTGCCACCGGTCTTGACGATTGCGAACATGGCTTCCCCTTCCCAAAGCCCCCGAAGGGGCTACCGGCTTTCTACTATACCCAACCCAACCGCTTACTTCAAGCAACCAGGAAGCTACCCCGCCACCTCGAGCTTGAGGGGCCAACCTGCTCTTCCTCCTTTTGGGGATCCGGGCCTTACGGTAAAAGCCTTACCCCCTGGGTTTCCCCAGGGGGTTCCTGGTGGAGCCGAGGGGATTCGAACCCCTGACCTCCTCAATGCCATTGAGGCGCGCTCCCAACTGCGCCACGGCCCCAGGCAACGCCTATGGTACCGAGGGGGAAGGCTTTTGTCAACGGGTCCAGAGGCCGATGAGGAGAGCCAGGGCCACGAAGATGACCCCGAGGATCACCGTCAGGCGGTAAAGCCCCCCCGTGACCCCGCGGGCGGAGAAGAGATCCGCGGAAGCCCCCATGAGGTCCCCGGCGCCCTGCTTGGGCTCCTGCACCAGGACCAGGTAGACCAAAAGCCCCGCCACGCCCAGGTAAAGAAGGATGACCAAGGTGTAAAGGAAGTCCATACCCCTACCACTTTAGCGCGGAGCGAAGGGCGTGTCCACCCGGGCGCGGTATAAAGAGGTGTGGAGCTTACCGAGATCCATGCCGCCTACCAGCGCATCCGCCCCTACATCCACCGCACCCCCCTCCTCACCTCGAGGCTCATGGATGAGCTACTGGGCAAGCGCCTCCTCCTCAAGGCCGAGCACCTGCAAAAAACCGGAAGCTTCAAGGCCCGGGGGGCCCTTGCCAAGGCCCTGACCCTGGAAAACCCCAAGGGGCTTCTTGCGGTGAGTAGCGGCAACCACGCCCAGGGGGTGGCCTACGCCGCCCGGATCCTGGGGGTCAAGGCCCTCATCGTCATGCCCGAGGAGGCAAACCCCTACAAGAAGGAGGCGGCCCGGGCCTACGGGGCCCAGGTGGTGGACCAGGGGGTCACGGTGGAAAACCGGGAGGAGGTGGCCAAGGCCCTCCTGGAGGAAACCGGCTACGCCTTCATCCACCCCTTTGACGATCCCTTGGTCATGGCCGGCCAGGGCACCGCCGGGCTGGAGCTCATGGCCCAGGCGGGGGAGATGGGCCTTTTCCCGGAGGCCGTCCTGGTCCCGGTGGGGGGAGGAGGGCTCATCGCCGGGGTAGCCACGGCGGTGAAGGCCTTCTCCCCAAGCACCCTGGTCCTGGGGGTGGAGCCGGAAGGGGCGGACGACGCCCGAAGGAGCCTGGAAAAGGGTGAGATCGTGCGCCTCTCCCAGGCCCCCCAAACCCGGGCGGACGGGGTAAGGACCCTGGCTTTGGGCCAGCACACCTTCCCCATCCTGAAGAGGAAGGTGGACGCCATCCTCACCGTGAGCGAGGAGGCCATCCTGGAGGCCGAGGGCCTCCTCTTCACCCGCACGAAGCAGGTGGTGGAGCCCACCGGGGCCCTGCCCCTGGCGGCGGTGCTGGAGCATAGGGAAAGGCTTCCTCAGGTTCTGGCCCTTCTCCTTTCGGGGGGAAACCGGGGGTTTGGGGTTTATCCTTGAAAATCTGACATGGCGATGCGGCATTTTCTAGGATGATCCCTCGCCCCTAGGCCCAGCCCCGGCGCAAGGCGGGACTTCTTTCCCTGGAAAGGCGGAGTAAGCTTAGCCCGTGATCGTCAAGGAAGCGCTTCTACCCATAGAGGAAGTGGCCGGCAAGCTGGGCTTAAGCCGGGATAGGCTCTACCTCTACGGCCCCCACATGGCCAAGGTCCTGGGGGAACCCCCTAAGGCCAAAGGAAAGCTGATCCTGGTCACCGCCATCACCCCCACCCCGGCAGGGGAGGGCAAGACCACCACCGCCATCGGCCTGGTGGACGCCCTATGGCGGCTTGGGAAAAGGGCGGCCTTGGCCCTCCGGGAGCCCTCCTTGGGCCCGGTTTTCGGGGTGAAGGGCGGGGCCACGGGAGGCGGCCGGGCCCGGGTGGAGCCCCGGCACGAGATCAACCTGCACTTCACCGGGGACTTCCATGCGGTAACCAGCGCCGTGAACCTCCTGAACGCCCTCCTGGACAACCACCTGCACCAGGGAAACGAGCTCGGGATCGACCCCAGGCGCATCGAGCTCAAGAGGGCCATCGACATGAACGACCGGGCCTTAAGGCACATCGTCCTAGGCCTGGGGGGCAAGGCCCACGGGGTGCCCCGGGAGGGAGGGTTTGAGCTCACCGTGGCCAGCGAGGTCATGGCCCTCATGAGCCTGGCCCGGGACTTCAAGGATCTAAAGAGGCGCCTGGGAAGGATCCGGGTGGGCTTCACCTACGGGGGGAAGCCCGTCTACGCCCAGGACCTGGGGGCGGTGGGGGCCATGGCCGCCCTTTTACGGCAGGCCTTCCTCCCCAACCTGGTGCAGACGGCGGAGGGGAACCCCGCCTTCATCCACATGGGGCCTTTCGGCAACATCGCCCACGGCACCAACTCCCTAAGGGCAAGCCTCTTCGCCCTGGGCCTGGCGGACTACGTGGTGCAGGAGGCGGGATTTGCCACGGATCTCGGCATGGAGAAGTTCATGAACGTGGTGGCCCGCGCGGGAGGCCTGGTCCCCGAGGCGGTGGTGCTGGTGGCCACCCTCCGGGCCCTCCGCTACCACGGGGGGCAGGATGCCTACGAGATACCGGACCCGCAGGCGGTGGTGAGGGGCCTCGCCAACCTGGAAAAGCACGTGGAGAACGTGGAGCTATTCGGCTTCAAGCCGGTGATCGCCCTGAACCGCTTCCCCACGGACGCCGAGGAGGAGATCGCCCTGGTGCGGGAGTTCGCCCGGGAACGGGGCCTGCCCTTCGCCCTAAGCGAGGTCTACGCCAAAGGGGGGGAAGGAGGGTTGGAGCTGGCGGAGAAGGTCCTCGAGGCCCTTTCCCTGCCCCACGCCTACCGGCCCCTCTATCCCCTTGAGATGCCCCTCGAGGACAAGGTGGAAACCATCGCCACCCGCATCTACGGGGCGGAGGGGGTGGAGTGGAGCGAGGAGGCCAAGAAAGCCCTCAAGGCCGCCAAGAAGGAGGGGTGCGAGGCCCTCCCCGTGGTCATGGCCAAGGCGGCCACCTCCCTTTCCGACAACCCCAAGCTCCGGGGAAGGCCCCAAGGCTTTAGGGTGCGGGTCACGGACCTGAGGTGCCGGTTTGGAGCGGGGTTCGTGGTGGTCTACATGGGAGGGATTGAGACCCTGCCCGGCCTGCCCAAGGTACCCCAGGCCCTGGGGATCGACGTGGACGAGGAGGGGAACATCCGGGGGATGGACTACTGAGACCGCCCCGACCTGGAAACGGAAGGACCGGGCTAGACCCCGTGCCCGTCCGCCCGTTGCTTCTCCACGGGAAGCCCCGTGGCCCCGTGGAAGGCCTCCACCTCCTCCAGGAAGCGGCGGAAGAGGTAGAGGGCGTCGTGGGGCCCGGGGGCGGCCTCGGGGTGGTACTGCACGGAGAAGACGGGATAGCGGGCGTGGGCCATGCCCTCGAGGGTCCCGTCGTTCAGGTTGATGTGGGTGGGCTTGAACTCCTTCAGGGAGTCGATGTCCACCGCATAGCCGTGGTTCTGGCTGGTGATCTCGATCTTCCCGGTGAGGAGGTTCTTCACCGGGTGGTTGGCCCCCCGGTGGCCGAACTTCATCTTGTAGGTGCGCCCCCCCGCGGCCAGGGCCAGGAGCTGGTGCCCCAGGCAGATGCCGAAGGTGGGAAGTAGCCCCATGAGCTTCCAGATGGTCTCGTGGGCGTAGCGGGGCATGGAGGGGTCCCCGGGGCCGTTGGAGATAAAAAGCCCGTGGGGCTCCAGGGCCATGATCTGGCTCGCCGGGGTCTTGCCCGGCACCACCAGGATCTCGAAGCCCAAAGCCGCCAGGTTCTCCACGATGGCGTGCTTGATGCCGAAGTCCATGACCACAATGCGCCGCCCCGACTTCAGGGTGGGCCAGGCGTAGGGCAAGGGGGTGGAGACCTCGGGAGTCATGTCCCGCCCGTCGATGTCCGTCCAGGCCTTGGCCTCCTGGCGGAGGGCCTCGAGCTCCTCGGGGGTGAAGGCGTGCTGGGGATCCCCGAAAAGGCTGGCGTGGGCGATGGTGCCCTTGAGCACCCCTCCTTCGCGGATCTTGCGCACCAGGGCCCGGGTGTCGATCCCCTCGATCCCCACCACCCCGTAGAACTCCATGAACTCCTTAAGGGTCTGCTGGGCCCTGGGGTTGGAGGCGATGCGGCTGAACTCCTTGGCCACGAAACCCTTCACCCAGGGGCGGTTGGACTGCATGTCGTAGACGTTGACCCCGTAGTTGCCCTGGTGGGGGTAGGTCATGACCACGATCTGCCCGTGGTAGCTGGGATCGGTCATGATCTCCTGGTAGCCGGTCTGGGCGGTGTTGAAGACCACCTCCCCCACCGTCTTCCCCCGGGCCCCGAAGGCGTAGCCGTGGTAGACGGTCCCGTCCTCCAGGACCAAAACCGCCCGTTCCTTCACTCCAGCCATTCCTCCTCCTCAATCCCGGCTTGTTTGAGAATGCGCTTCAAAAGGTCCACGCTGATCTCACCCCGATGGGGATTGGGCAGGACCAAGCGCACGGAACCCCGCACCATGAATTGGTGCCGACCCCCCGTGTAAGGCCCAGCAAATCCCAAAGCTTTAAGCCTCGCCACCAGCTCCCTCCGGGAAACAGGCCTAAGCCGCCTCGCCATGGGGCAGTTCGATGCGGACCTCGCCCAGGGGCGGAGGGGTTTCACCCCGGGAAAGCAGGAAGAGAAGCCAGTCCTCGAGGGCCGCCTGCAGGTTGGCCTCGCATTCCCTTAGGCTTTTGCCCGTGGCCCACACCCCGGGCAGGTCCGGAACCTCCCCATAGTAGGGCTCCTCGTCCTGGATGAGCTCGTAGCGGGCCCGGGCCATGGCCTCCTCCAAGTAGCGGGTCAGGGTCCCCATCCCATCCATTCTAGCCCCCGAAGGCCCCCGGGGAAAGGTGCTTGATGACGGCGATCTCCCGGCAGTTCTCGTAGAAGGGGCAGGCGTTGCACTCGCTCCACACCTTGGGGGGCAGGGCCTCCCGGGTGGTGACCTGGTAGCCCAAGGAGCGGAAGAAGCCCACCTGAAGCGTCCAGGCGAAGACCCGGGGCAGGCCCAGATCCCGGGCCTCCCGTTCCGCCCCCAGGACCAGCCAGCGCCCAAGCCCCTCCCCCTGCCTGTTGGGGTGCACCGCCAGGCCCCTGATCTCCGCCAGATCCCGCCAGAGCACGTGCAGGGCCACGGTGCCCACGATGTTCCCGTCCTCGTCCTCGAGGACCTGGAAGTCGCGGATGTTCTCGTAGAGGTGGCTGTGGCTCCGGACGAGCATCAGGCCCTTCTCCGCCCAGTAGCGGATGAGCCAGTAGATGGCGTCCACATCGCTCAGCCTGGCCTTCCTGAGCTCCACCCCCGCCTGGCGCCGCACCTCGGGCAGGGTAACCGTGGAGAGTTCTATTCCCGTCTCAAGCAAGGCCCACCTCCTTCTTGGCCTCCTCTAGCCTCTCCCGCACCGCCTCGGGAGCCGTGCCCCCGAAGGAACCCCGCCGATGGATAGCGGATTCCAGCCGGAGAAGCGACAGGGCATCCTCGGCGAAGAGGGGGTGGTGGGCCTTAAGCTCCTCCAGGGTCAGGTCCTTCAAGGCCCTTCCCTCCTCCACAAGCCTCCGCACCAGGCGCCCCACCACGTGGTGGGCCGCCCGGAAGGGAAGCCCCTTTTCCGCCAGGTAGTCGGCGAGCTCCGTGGCCAAGGCATAGCCCTCCTCCGCCGCCCGCCACATCCTCTCCCGCCGCCACCTAAGCCCAGGAAGAAGGGCGGTGAGGAGCTTAAGGCTATCCCGGTAGGTGGCGAGGGCATCCAGAAGGGGTTCCTTGTCCTCCTGCAGGTCCTTGTTGTAGGCAAGGGGCAGGCCCTTCACCACGGTGGAGAGGGCCACCAGGGCCCCTAAGACCCTTCCCGCCTTGGCCCGGATGAGCTCCAGGATGTCCGGGTTCTTCTTCTGGGGCATGATGGAAGAGCCGGTGGCGAAGGCATCCGGGACCTCCACGAAGGCGAACTCCTCGGTGCTATAGAGGATGAGTTCCTCCGCCATCCGGGAGAGGTTCAGCATGCCGATGTTGAGGGCGGAAAGCACCTCCAGGGCGAAGTCCCGGCTCGCCACCGCATCCAGGGAGTTCCGCATGGGAGCGGAAAAGCCAAGCTCCCGTGCGGTGTAGTGGCGGTCTATGGGGAAGCCCGTCCCCGCCAGGGCCGCGGCCCCCAGGGGGCTTTCGTTAAGGCGCTCCCTGGCGTCCCTCAGCCTTCCTGCATCCCGGAGAAGCATCTCGTAGTAGGCCAAAAACCAGTGGGAAAGCAAGATGGGCTGGGCCCGTTGCAGGTGGGTGTAGCCGGGAAGGACGTAAAGGGGCTCGAGGTGCCGCTCGGCCTCCCGCACCAGAACCCGGCGCAGGTCCAAAAGGAGGGAGAGAAGCTCGTCTATGGCCCCCCGGAGGAAAAGCCGGAGATCAGTGGCCACCTGGTCGTTCCGGCTCCTCGCCGTGTGGAGCTTGCCCCCCGGTGGACCCACGAGTTCGATGAGGCGGGCCTCCAGGTTCATGTGTACATCCTCAAGCTCCTCCCGCCAGGGGAAGGTGCCCGCCTCGATCTCCCGCTCGATCTGGTCCAGGCCCTCGAGGATGGCCCCTAGCTCCTCCTCGGTGAGAAGGCCCACCCGGTGGAGCATCCGGGCGTGCACCCGGTTCTGCCAGAGGTCCTCCCGCCAAAGGGCCCGGTCAAAGGGAAGGGAAGCGTTGAAGCGAGCCGCCAGCTCGCTTGGACCCTCGGCAAACCGGCCACCCCAGGTCCTATGTCCCATGAGCCTTCCCCTCCACCAAGGCCCTAACCCTAAGCCTCAGGGCGTTGATCCGGATGAAACCCTCGGCGTCCTTCTGGTCGTAGCCCCCGAGCTCGTCGAAGGAAACCAGGTCCTTCTGGTAGAGGCTTTTCTCCGCCTTCCTGCCCACCACGTAAACGTTGCCCTTGTAGAGCTTGAGCCGGGCCACCCCGGTGACGCCTTTCGCCACGTGGTCAAAGTAGGCCTGGAGGGCCTCCCGCTCCGGGGCGTACCAGAAGCCGTAGTAGACGAGCTCGGCGTACTTGGGGGCAAGCTGGTCCCGCTGGTGGAGCACCTCCCGGTCCAGGGTGAGGCTTTCCACCGCCCGGCGGGCGTGGTAGAGGAGGGTCCCCCCCGGGGTTTCGTAGACCCCCCGGGACTTCATGCCCACGAAGCGGTTCTCCACCAGGTCCACCCGGCCCACCCCGTGGCGGCCTCCGATCTCGTTGAGCCTTTGCAGCAGGGCTGCCGGGGAGAGCCGTTCCCCGTTCACCGCCACGGGATCCCCCCGCTCAAACTCCACCTCCACGTACTCCGGGGCATCGGGGGCTTCCTCGGGGTCCACGGTCATGCGGAACATCCCCTTGGGGGGTTCGGCCCAGGGGTCCTCGAGGACCCCTCCCTCGTAGGAAATATGCAGGAGATTGGCGTCCATGGAATAAGGTTTCTCCTGGGTCACGGGAACGGGGATGCCGTGGGCCTCGGCATAGGCGATCATCTCCTGCCGGCCCTTGAAGCTCCACTCCCGCCAGGGGGCGATCACCCGGATGTCGGGCTTCAGGGCGTAGGCGGTGAGCTCAAAGCGCACTTGGTCGTTGCCCTTGCCCGTGGCCCCGTGGGAAACGGCCTCCGCCCCTTCCTCCTCGGCGATCCTCACCAGGTACTTGGCGATCAAGGGCCGGGCGATCGAGGTGCCGAGGAGGTAGCATCCCTCGTACACCGCGCCCGCGCGGAACATGGGGAAGACGAAGTCCCGCACGAACTCTTCTCTCAGGTCCAGGGCGATGGCCTTGGAGGCCCCGGTCCTGAGGGCCTTTTGCCGGGCCTCCTCCACCTCCTCCCCCTGGCCGATGTCCGCGGTGAAGGCGATGACCTCGGCCTTGTAGGTTTCCTTGAGCCACTTGAGGATGATGCTGGTATCCAGCCCGCCGGAGTATGCCAGGACGATCTTCATGCCAACCCCTAGTCTACCCCCTCGAGGGGGATATGCATAAGTATACGTCACAAAATGAGCCGTTGACCAGGCTTTTGGCACATAGTATGATCCCCAAAGAGGAGGGAGGTGAAAATCAAAGGGGTAAACGGCTTGCGCCAGCGGCCTATTTCGGCATCAAGGATCTCTGTCTTTGGAGGCGCAGCATGAGAGTATGGAGAAACCTTTCTTTGGACAAGATGGGCTTGCTGCCCGTAGTTCTCTTGCTCGGTTTGCTTGGGCTTTCGGCGTGCACTCCCGCAGACACGACTCGCCCCACGGTCACGATAACCGAGCCCACCGAAGGAGCCACAGCCAACCAAGCCCAGGTGACCGTTCGAGGCACAGCTTCGGATAACGTGAGTGTAAACCGGATAACCTATCAGCTTAATGGCGGAAGTGAACAGACCATAAACATCACCCCGGGGAAAACGGTAACCTTCCAGTTCCAGGTTAACCTACGAGAGGGGACAAACACCATCACCGTAAATGCTTATGACCCTAACGGCAATAAGGGAACCAAGGCGGTTTCCGTTACGTACGATCCCCAAGCCATTCATACCCTCTCGGGTACCCTGGTGAGCGAGTACGCCGGTGGCCCAGTAGCTGGCAGTACCCTGAAACTTTACAGAGAAGGCAACCTTGTGGCCACCACCCAATCCGGAGCAGACGGCTCCTTTTCGTTTACAACCCTAGCGCCCGGAGTTTATCGTCTTGAGGCCCAGCAACCCGGCATGGCCGGAAGCGTGCTGGAGGGGATCCGAATTCCGGAAATGGCCTCCGTGACCCTCGTCCAGAAGCCGGCCTTTGACGCTACCGCCACCACCACACCCCCCACCCTGATCATCACGCAAGACGGGACCCAGCCCCTCGAGGGCCAAACCTTTACCAACACCATCCCCTTCCGCGTCCAGGTGGACACTGCTAAGGACTACGTCCGTCCCATGCGCTACATCTACGTGGCCCTGGGCCGGGCCCCGGGTTCTGCTTTCATCACCAACAGCGCCACATGGACCCGCCGCATCTTCATTGACACCGAGGACACGGGCAACCAATCCCTTTCCGGCAGCAACGTAGCGGGCTTTGGTAGCACCAGTGGGGAAACGGTTTACCTGGAGGTGGTGGCCTACGACTTCAACGAAAACCGGAACCACTACATTATCCCCATCACCTTCGTTAACACCTCCACTTCCCAGAACAATACCGTGAGTTCCCCCACCGATGTAGCCGCAACCGCCATCACCTTGACCCAGGCCGTGGGGTTCTACGATTTCAAAACCCCAGCCAAGATAACCGTTCCTGTGGTTAAAGGTAAAGCGGAAACAGCGGACCTCACCCTTGATCCCCAGGCTGTCCCCGAGGGCAGCAACCTCTACGTGGAAGTGCGCTGGTGCTACACAGCTACGGCTGTCCCCTTCGCCTTTGACATCGAGCGTTCCTCCGACGGAACCAACTGGATGCGGGTAGGAACAGTAGGCGGAGCCCGCAGCGATAGCTGTCCCACCAATCCTTTCAACAGACCCTTCTTCTTCCGCGACGCCTCCCCTGACCTCACCCCTGGCCAGACTTACTCCTACCGCGTCGTGGCCCGGGGCACCAACCGTGCTGAAAGTGCGCCTAGCACCACCACGCCCTTGCCTCCCTTCTTCGCCCCCCTGATGAGCCCCGCGGACGAAAGCACCGGTGTTCCCCTCACGCCCAACTTCACCATCGGCCACCCCCAACTTGGCATCGGCGCGGACGGCGCCGCCTACAACCTGGTCTTGTGGGACACCCTTACCGGGGACAGCGTGGCGTGGCAGACCCTGGCCGGGTACAACCTCCTGGTGGAGTTCGGCACTCCGGAAAACGGTATCCCCGAAGGAGAAGCCCTGGTTTACGGGTTCCACCCCACAGTCAACAATGTCGTGATCTTCACCGATACTGCAGGCGTGGTTGCTCCCACTAAACCCAGCCTGGTCCCTGTAAATGTACCTCAGGGCACCGTCACCATGCCCTACAACTTCGATGGCCTAGCCCAGCTTTCCGCCCTCCAGGCCCTGCGCACCTACGCCTGGCAGCTTTACGTGAGCTACGCCTACAAGTACAACCCCGCAGAGGGTTACCGGATCTCGGCCTACAGCATCCAGACCTGGCCCAGCTCCACGTCCTTCATCCGCATCACCCGTCCAGGCACTCAGGTCTTCGACTTCACCACGGGGCAGTAAGGAGGAACCATGAAGACGCTCCGCTTGCTTTTCCTCGGCCTCACCGCCTTGCTGGCCGCTTGCTCCCAAGCTCCCCGCACGGCCACCCCGCCGGCCAACCCCGGCCTCCTCGTGAGCTCCGAGGGCATCCGCCACTTCCAGGGGCAGGTGGTGGTGGGGTATCAGGACGAGACCGCTCTCCAGGAAATCGTGGCCAAGCTCGGGGCTAAGGAGCTGGCCCGCATCCCCGAGCTCAAGGCCGCCCTGCTCCAGGTTCCCGGGGATGCCCTCAAGGCCAGCCGTGCCCTAAAGGGCCTGCCGGGCTTGCGCTACGCCGAACCCCACCTGGCCCAGGTAGTCCCGCCCAAAGACGACCCGGTGGAAATCCCCAGGACTCGGGCCAGCGACCTCTCGCCCTTGGGCAACCCCGCCGATCAGCTTCTGGACGCTCTGCCCCAGTACGCCCTGGACCCGCGCCATCTGGACGCTAAGCGGGCCTGGGACCTGGGCTTTGAGGGAGAAGGGGTTACGGTGGCCATCATCGATGACGCCGCCGACGTCACCCACCCTGACTTGGCCGCCAACTGGGCCGGGAAAGCTTATGACCCCGTCACCGACACCACCTACACCTCGGCAAGCGACTGGTTGGCCTTCATCAACAACAACCCCAACATCTACCACGGCACCTTCGTGGCCTCCACCGTGAGCGCTCCCCGGGATGGCCAGGGCATCGCGGGTCTGGCTCCCAAAAGCAAGTTCCTCCCCGTGGCCATCTTCCAGCCCGACTATGTGGGCGACTTCTACGTGGCTCGGGGCATCGTGTGGGCAGTAAATAATGGCGCCCAGGTGCTGAACAACTCCTGGGGCGGCCTGGGCTACGGGAACCTGGTAAAGGAAGCCTTTGACTACGCCCTGGCCAACGGGGTGGTGGTGGTAGCCAGCGCCGGCAACTCCTCCAAGGACGAGGTGCGCACCCCCGCCGGCTACCCGGGCATCATTGCCTCGGTGGCGGCGGACGGCAACCGCAACAAGACCGACTTCTCCACCTACGGCCGCCACGTGTCCAGCGCCGCTCCCGGCTTGGACGTGCTGCTGGCCAACCCCACCTGGCTAGGAGGGGGCTACGGCCTGATTTCCGGCACCTCCTTCTCTGGCCCCTATACGGCCGCTGCTGCCGCCTTGGTGAAGCAAGCCTGCCCGGGCGCCACCCCCTACCAGGTGCGCCGGTCCCTGGAAACCACCACCTGGGAGAGAACTTTCTCCCGGGAGAAGGGCTTTGGCCACCTGAACGCCGGAAACCTGGCGGATCTCCTCCGCCGGGGCTGCGCCGACTTGCCGTCCAAGGGTGCGGTGGTGCGGGTGAAGGTGGAGTACTTCAACGAAAACGGCCTCTTCCCCGGCCTCCTGGCGGACGTGATCCTCCGCGGCAAGGGCCTGCGGCCTGGAGACGCCGCCGACCCCACCCCGGTCTACTGGGCCCGCACCGACCTCAGTGGGGAAGCCTGGTTCTACGAGATCGCCCCCGGGGAGTACGACATCTACGTGGCTGGGGCTGACCTCTCCCTCACAGGCGGGCTCCCCGAGGAGCGGGGCACCTTCGTGGGCACCCTGATAGCCACCTCCGGCTCCACAGCAGCTAACCCCGTCTTCAAGCTGGTGCGCCTGAACGCCACCGAGGTCAACCTCAACCCCACCGACCCCTACGAGCCCAACGACAGCCCATCCCAAGCCACGCCCATCGCCTACGGGATCACTACCCAGCTCGCCTACATCTTCAGCCAGCCCAGGGACTTTGACTTTTTCGCCTTCACCGGGACCGCAGGCGACGAGATTCGAGCCCGGGTCTACGCCAAGTCCAGCATCGGCGGCACCTTGGACTCCTACCTCTTCCTCCTGGACGCCGCGGGGAACGTCTTGGAGGAGAACGACGACCTGGTACCCGGCCAGATCACCGACTCCGAAATCACCTTTTCCCTGCCCGCAAGCGGCACCTACTACCTGGTGGTGACCAGC
Organism: Thermus sp. NMX2.A1; assembly: GCF_000511705.1. Lineage (NCBI taxonomy): Bacteria > Thermotogati > Deinococcota > Deinococci > Thermales > Thermaceae > Thermus > Thermus sp. NMX2.A1. Next base: position 35,916 of record NZ_ATNI01000063.1, on the reverse strand, counting down.
TACACCATCGCCTCTGATCTGGCAGCCTCGGACAACAGCCCCTTCAACAAGTACCGCCTGGAGCTGGTCAAGACAAACTGAGCCACAGCAAAGCCCCGGCCAGGCTCTCCTGGCCGGGGTCACGCTTTTCCCTAAAGGTGAATGGGCTTCTCCCAAGCCGCCAAAGCAGCCTCCTTGAGGATCTCGGAGAGGGAGGGGTGGGCGTGGGGGGCCCGGCCCAGGTCCTCCGCGCTGGCCTTGAAGAAGATGGCCAAGGCGGCCTCGGCCAGCACATCCCCCACCCGGACCCCGATCCCATGAACCCCCAGGATGCGGTCGGTCTTGGCGTGGGCCAGGACCTTGACGAAGCCCTCCGTCTCCCCCATGGCCCGGGCGCGGCCTGAGGCGGAGTAGGGGAAGCGGCCCACCTTGTAGGGGATCCCCTTCGCCTTGAGCTCCTCCTCCGTGTACCCCACCCCCGCCACCTCGGGGTGGGTGTAGACCACGCTGGGGATGGCCAGGTAGTCCACGTGGCCAAACCCCCTGGCCATGTGCTCCACGGCGGCGATCCCCTCCTCGCTCGCCTTGTGGGCCAGCATGGGCCCCGGCACCACATCCCCGATGGCGTAGATGTGGGGGACACGGGTCCTCAAGTGCTCGTCCACGGGGATCCGCCCCTTCTCGTCGGTGGCAAGGCCGGCCCTCTCCAGGTCCAGGCCCTCGGTGTAGGGCCTGCGGCCCACGGCCACGAGGACCCGGTCCGCCTCGAGGACCTCGCCCCCTTCCAGCTCAATGCGGGCCCCCTGGCCCTCGGGGCGCACCGCCTTCACCTTGACCCCGGTGCGGATCCCAAGCCCTTCCTTCCGGAAGACCTTTTCGGCCGCCCGGGATAGCTCGGCGTCCATGGTGGGGAGGATGCGGTCCATGTACTCCAGGATGAGGACCTCCGCTCCCAGGCGGTGCCAGACCACGCCAAGCTCCAGGCCAATCACCCCGCCCCCCACCACGATGAGGCGGCCCGGCACCTCCGGGAAGGAAAGGGCCTCGGTGGAGGTCACCACCCTTTCGTAGTCCACCTGGGCCCAAGGAGGGATGAGGGGGGCGCTTCCCGTGGCGATAAGGATGAAGCGGGCTTCTAGCTCCTCCCCCGTCTCCTCCACCAAAACCTTGCGCTCAGAGAGGAAACGGGCCGTGCCCTGATGGCGGGCGATGCCGTTTTTCTTGAAGAGGAACTCAATGCCCTGGGTGTTGGCCTGGACCACCTTGTCCTTGTGGGCGAGAAGGGCGGGGAGGTCCACCTCGAGGCCCTGCACCCTAGCCCCGATCAAGCCCTTTTTCACCTCGTAGATGCGCTCGGTGGTTTCCAAAAGGGCCTTGGAGGGAATGCACCCCACCCGCAAGCAGGTGCCCCCCAGGGCCTTCTCCTTCTCCACCACCCCCACCTTCATCCCCAGCTGGGCGGCCCGGATGGCGGCCACATACCCCCCGGGCCCCGCCCCGATCACCAACAGGTCGTAGGCCTCCACGCTAGACCTCCAGCATCAGGCGCACGGGGTTTTCCACCAGCTCCTTGACCCGCCTCAGGAAGGTCACCGCCTCCCGGCCGTCCACGATGCGGTGGTCGTAGGAAAGGGCCAGGTACATCATGGGCCGGACCACCACCTGCCCCTCCCGGGCCACGGGCCTTTCCTGGATGGCGTGCATGCCCAGGATGCCCACCTGAGGGGGGTTGAGGAGGGGAGTGGAGTTGAGGGAGCCGTACACCCCCCCGTTGGTGATGGTGAAGGTGCCCCCCATGAGCTCCTCGGGCTTCAGCTTCTTGGTGCGGGCCCTTTCGGCGAAATCCGCGATCTGGCGCTCGATCTCGGCGAAGGAAAGCCGGTCGGCATCCCGGATGACCGGCACCACCAGCCCCTCTCCCCCGCCCACGGCCACCCCGATGTCGTAGTAGCGGTGGTAGAGGATGGTGTTGTCCCGGATCTCGGCGTTGAGCTCGGGGATCTCCTTGAGGGCCTGGACCACCGCCTTCACGAAGAAGCTCATGAAGCCCAGCTTCACCCCGTGCTTCTTCTGGAAGGCCTCCCCGAGCTCCTTCCTCAAGGCGATGATGGCGGACATGTCCGCCTCGTTGAAGGTGGTGAGCATGGCGGTGGTCTGCCGCACCATGAGGAGCCTCTCCGCGATGCGGCGGCGCAAGGGGCTCATGGGCACCGCCTCGCTCACCCGCCAGGGGCGGTCGGCCGGGGGTTGGGCGGGAAGCGGCGCAGACTCCGGCATCCGGGAAGGCACCGCCTGGGGTGGGGCCTGCCTGGCCCTCTCCTCCAGGTGGCGCTCCACGTCCTCCTTGAGGATCCGCCCGCCCAGGCCCGTGCCCACCACCTCCCCGGGGGATACCCCCGCCTCCCGCAAAACCCGCTCCGCGGCGGGCATGGCCAGGGGCTCCTGGGGCTCGGGTGCCTGGGGTACCGCAGCCTCGGGCTCAGGCCGGGGAAGCCCCTCTCCCAAGGCCTTAAGAAGAGCGATGGCCTCCCCCACCCTGGCGGTTTCCCCGGTGCGCTTCAGGATCCGCTCCAGGGTTCCCGCAAAGGGGGCAGGGAGCTCCAGGGTGGCCTTGTCGGTGATGAGCTCCACCAGGGGCTCATCCTGGGCAAAGCTTTCCCCTTCCTTCTTCAGCCAGGCGCCGATCTCCACTTCCACGATGGACTCGCCCACGGAGGGCACTTTCAGTTCCTGCATCGTCTACCTCCTCACTTAAAGGCTTCCTCAAGAAGCGCTTCCTGTTCCTCTCTATGCACCTTGGAAGAACCCACGGCGGGGCTTGGGGACTCCGGCCGGGCCACCACGCTGAAGGGGTGGCCGTAGATCTCCCCGCAGAAGCGGGCGGAGAGGTACCACCAGGCCCCCTGGTTCACCGGCTCCTCCTGGACAAAGACCACCGGGGTCTTCCTGGGGTAGAAGCCCAGGGCCTCCTTGAGCTCGGCCTCGGGGAAGGGGTAGAGGAGTTCCAGCCGGATCAAGGCCACGTCCTCCGCCCCAAGCTCCCTCCGCTTTTGCAGGAGGTCGTAGTAGACCTTCCCCGAGGTGAGAAGGACCTTCCTCGCCCCCTTGACCCTTTCCGGGATCACCTTCTGGAAGCGCCCCTGGGCAAGCTCCTCCAGGCTGGAGACCACCTCGGGGTGGCGGAGGAGGCTTTTGGGGGTGAGGACCACGAGGGGCTTGCGGATGGGGCGCTTCACCTGGCGGCGGAGGAGGTGGAAGAACTGGGCGGGGGTGGTGGGGTAGGCCACCTGGAGGTTGTCCTTGGCCCCAAGCTGCAAGAAGCGCTCCAGCCGGGCGGAGGAGTGCTCGGGGCCCTGGCCCTCGAGGCCGTGGGGCAGGAGGAGGACCAGGCCGGAAAGCCGGTTCCACTTAGCCTCGGCGCTGGCCAGGAACTGGTCGATGTATACCTGCGCCACGTTGACGAAGTCCCCAAACTGGGCCTCCCAGAGGACCAAAGCCTCGGGGTAGTCCAGGCTGTACCCGTACTCAAACCCCAGCACCCCGGCCTCGGAGAGGGGGGAGTTGTAGATCTCCACCTCCGCCTGCCCCTCGGCCAGGTGCTGCAAGGGAATGTAGGGCCTTCCCGTCTGGTAGTCGTACAGGGCGGCGTGGCGCTGGGTGAAGGTGCCCCTTAGGGCATCCTGCCCCGTGAGGCGCACCCGGTGCCCCTCGGCGGCCAAGGAGGCGAAGGCCAAGGCCTCGGCCGCCGCCCAGTCCAGGGGGCGCTTAGCCTCGGCCATCTCCTTTCGGGCCTCGAGGAACCGCTTCAGCTTGGGATGCACCTGGAAGCCCTCGGGCACGGCGCTCAGGCGGAGAAGGAGCTCCTTTAGCGCCTCCTTGGGCACCCCGGTATCCACCTCGGGCACCAGGTGGTCGGGCCCACCCACGTACCCCTGCCAGATGCCGGAAAGGCCGTGGGGCACCACGGGGCCCGGCTCCGCCTTGACCCGGGCGAACTCGCTCTCCAGGTTCGCCAGGTAGGCTTCCTCCTTGGCTTTAAGCTCCCCCTCCGCCACCACCCCTTCGGCAAGGAGCCTCTCCGCATAGACCTTCCAGGGCTCGGGCTTCTTGGAGATGAGGGCGTACATGGGGGGCTGGGTGAAGGTGGGCTCGTCCGTCTCGTTGTGGCCCCGGCGGCGGTAGCCCACCAGGTCGATGACCACGTCCTTCCCGAAGCGCTGGCGGTACTCCAGGGCCAGGCCCAGCACGAACCAGAGCTCGTCCAGGGCCTCGGCGTTCACGTGGAAGACGGGGGCCCCCACCATCTTGGCGATGTCCGTGGGGTAGCGGCAGGAGGTGTACTCCTCGGGCAGGGTGGTGAAGCCCAGCTGGTTGTTGGCCACCACATGGAGGGTCCCCCCCACCCGGTAGCCGGGAAGCCGGGAGAGGTTAAGGGTTTCCTGGACGATGCCCTCCCCGATGAAGGCCGAGTCCCCGTGGACCAGGATGGCCAGGCCCCTTTTCCGCTCCCGATCGCCGAAGCGGTCCTGCTTGGCCCGAAGCCTCCCCAGGGTCACGGGGTTCACGAACTCCAGGTGGCTGGGGTTGAAGTTGAGGGAAACGTGCACCTTCCCGTAGGGGGTGGTGAGGTCGTTGGAGAAGCCCAGGTGGTACTTCACATCCCCCGAGTAGCCCTCGGGGAAGATCTCCTCGAACTCGCGGAAGATGCGTTCAAAGGGCTTGCCCACCACGTGGGCCAGGACGTTGAGCCGCCCCCGGTGGGCCATGCCCAGGACCACCTCCCTGACCCCGTGGCGGGCGGCTTCCTCCACCGCCTCCAAGAGAAGGGGGACCAGGCCTTCCAGGCCCTCGAGGCTGAAGGTCTTGGCCCCCAGGTACTTGCGTTGCAGGAAGGCTTCAAAGAGGCTCGCCTGCATGAGGCGCTCCAGCATGCGCCGGCGCACCTCGCGGGGAGGCTTGGGCCAGGGGGCCTCGATGCGGGAAAGAAGCCAGGCCCGCTCCTCGGGCTCGGTATGGACCACCTCAAACCCCACCGGGCCCAGGTAAACCTCCTCCAGGCGGCCCAAGAGGTCCCCCAGGGTGGGGGCGCCGAAGAAGGGGGGAAGGGACCTAAAGAGATCCTCCCGCAAAAGGCCGTGGGCCTCCAGGGAAAGCTCCTTGGGCCTAGGCCGCTCCCGCCCCAAGGGATCGATGCGGGCCGCCAGGTGACCAAGCTCCCTGTAGGCCTGAACCAGGCGCTCCACCTTGAGGAGGAAGGCCAGGTCCACCGCCTCGGCCAGGGGAGCGGGGGTGGCTCGTCGGCCGTCCTCGAGGGGTTCTCTTCGGGAACCCTCCAGGGCGAGGGCGGAAAAGTAGCGGCGCCACTCCTCCGGCAGGGAGAAGGGATCCTCCAGATAGGCCCGGTAGAGGGCCTCCAGGTAGCCTTGGCTTTCCAACGTGAGCTCCATCCTACCTCCCAAGAAGGGGGCGTATACCCCCTTCATCTACGCTACACCAAAAAGCGGTGTAGGTGCTTTAGGACCTTTACAATAGGGCCATGGTCCTGAAGGAGAGACAGGAAGGCGTCCTTATCCTCAGCCTAAACCGGCCGGAAAAGCTGAACGCCATAACCGGTGCCCTGCTGGACGAACTCTACCAGGTCCTAAAGGAGGCCCAGGAAGACCCCGGGGTCCGGGCCCTCCTCCTCACGGGGGCCGGGCGGGCCTTCTGTGCGGGGCAGGACCTCTTGGAGTTCGGGGAGGGCAAGCCCGACTACGAGGCCCACCTCCGCCGCTACAACCGGGTGGTGGAGGCTCTGGCGGGGCTGGAGAAGCCCCTGGTGGTGGCGGTGAACGGGGTGGCGGCGGGAGCGGGGATGAGCCTGGCCCTTTGGGGCGACCTGCGCCTGGCGGCCCTGGAGGCCAGCTTCACCCCCGCCTTCGTGCGCATCGGCCTGGTGCCGGACTCGGGGATGAGCTTTATCCTGCCCCGGCTGGTGGGGTTCGCCAAGGCCCAGGAACTCCTCCTCCTCTCCCCCAGGCTTTCCGCCGAGGAGGCCCAGGCCCTGGGCCTGGTGCACCGGGTGGTGCCGGGGGAAAGGCTTTTGGAGGAGGCCCTGGCCCTGGCCCGGGAGCTGGCCCAGGGGCCCACCCGGACCTACGCCCTCACCAAGAAGCTCCTTTTGGAAACCTACCGGCTTTCCCTGACGGAAGCCCTGGCCCTCGAGGCCATCCTCCAGGGGGAGGCCGGGCGCACCCAGGACCACGAGGAGGGGGTAAGGGCCTTTAGGGAAAAACGCCCGCCCAGGTTCGTGGGCCGATGATCCGCTACCTCCGGGGCACGGTCCTGAAGAGGGAGGAAGGGGGGTTTCTCCTTCTGGTGAACGGGGTGGGCTTCCTGGTGCAAGCCCCCCAGACCTTTCTGCAAAGCCTCAAAGAGGGCCAGGAGGTGGCGGTCCACACCCACCTCCAGCTCCGGGAGGAGGGCCTGTTTCTCTATGGCTTTCCCGACGAGGAAAGCCTCCTCCTCTTTGAGCTCCTCCTTTCCGTGAGCGGGGTGGGGCCCAAGGTGGCCCTCTCCCTTCTCTCCGCCCTCACCCCCAGGCTTCTGGCCCAGGCCCTGGCCCAGGGGGACCTGCGCCTCCTCACCGCGGCAAGCGGGGTGGGAAGAAGGCTCGCCGAGCGGATCGCTTTGGAGCTCAAAGGGAAGGTACCCCTAAGCCTCCTCAGCGGGCAAAAGGTGGAAAGCCAGGCGGCGGAGGAGGCCATCCTGGCCCTCACCGCCTTGGGCTTCAAGGAGGGCCAGGCCCGGGGGGTGGTCCTGGACCTCCTGGCCAAGCGCCCCTCGGCCAACGCCCAGGAGCTCATCAAGGAGGCCCTGAAGCGCCTCCGCTAGCGCTTCCCAGGCCGGGTGATCCAGGCCTTTAGCCTGCCCGAAAGCACGGGTTCTTCCCGGGCCCAGGCGGGAAAAAGCAGGGAAAAAACCATACCTCCTCATCTCCCCGCCCCCTGGCGAGTGGGCGGTTAGCCTGGGGTTAAGGGAAGCCGGAGCGTGGCGATAAGGCCCCGGGGCCTGTTGGGCTTGAGCTCCAACCGCCCTCCATGGGCCTCGGCCACCTTGGCGGCCACGGAAAGACCAAGGCCCTCCCCAGGCTTCCCGGAGGCCCGGAAGAAGGGCCTGGCCGCCTCCTTCAAGGCTTCTTCAGGCATTCCCGGCCCCTGGTCCTGCACCTCCAGGAAGGCTTCCTCCCCCTCCACCCGCAAGGCCACCTCCACCCCCAGGCCCTCCCCGTGCAGGAGGGCATTCTGCAGAAGGTTCCTCAGGGCCTGGGAAAGAAGCAGGGGATCCCCCTGGAAGGCCAGATGGCCGGGACCCCGGTAGGGCACGCCGAAGGCCTCGGCCTCCTGGCGGGCCAGCTGGGCCAGGTCCAGGGGAATCCGCTCCACCCTTCCCTCCCGGGCCAGGACCAAGAGGGCCTCCACCAGGCGCTTCATGCGGAGAAGTTCCTCCTTGACTGCCTCCTGGGCCTCCTCCCGGGGCAGATACCCTGCCTCCGCCGCCTCCAGCTGGGCCAGGGCGGCGGCCACCGGGGTCCTCAGCTCGTGGGCGGCGTCCCGGGTGAAGCGGCGCTCCCTATCCAAAAAGGCCTGGAGGCGCTCCAGCATGTGGTTGAAAGCCTCCGCCAGGGCCTTGAGCTCCCCTCCCCCTCCGGGGGCCACCCGGTGGGAAAGATCCCCGGAGTCCGCCACCCGCCGGGCCACCTCCGTGAGGCGGGAAAGGGGGGTCAAAGCCGCCTGGGCCACCCTCGAGGCCAGGAGCACCGCCAAGAGGGTGAGCAAGGCCCCGCTTCCCCAAAGGGCCAGGCGGAAGCGGGCCAAGGCCCCCGCCGCCCCCGGGTCGTAGCGGGCCACGGTGAGGGTACCCCCCGGCACCTCCAGGACCAGAACCCGCCACCCCTCCCGCCAGCGGGCCCCCGGGGGAAGCTCCGGCCAGTCCGGGAAGTTGGCGCTCTGGTGGGCCTTGTCCCCCTGCACCAGGCGGAAGGCAAACTCCCCCCTAGGGGGCCTCCGGCCCTCCGAGAGGGCCTCCACGTAGAAGAGGAGGGAGCGGTCCAGGTCGGCCTCGAGGAGGCGCTTGAAGGCCAGGTAGCTCAAGGCCCCCTGGAAGAGGAGGGCAAGCCCCACGGAAAGGGCCAGGAAGAGGGCCAAGCGGGCCCTAAGGCTCATGCCCAAGCCGGTACCCCCCGGGGACGGTGCGTATGACCTGCGGATGAAGCTTCTGCCTCAGGTAGTGGATGTACACCTTCACCGCCCCCACCTTTTCCGCATCCCCAAAGACCTTTTCCGCCAGCTCCTCCGGGGAGAAGACCCGGCCCGGATGCAGGAGGAAGACCTCCAGGAGGGCGAACTCCTTAAGGGAGAGGTCCACCCGCTGGCCCCGGTGGTAAACCGCCCGCCCCGCCAGGTCCGCCTCCAGGTCCCCAAGGCGCAGGCGGGCCCCCTTCGCCTCCGCCTGCCGGCGGAAAAGGGCCCGCACCCGGGCGAGAAGCTCCTCCAGGTGGAAGGGCTTCACCAGGTAATCGTCCCCGCCCAGGTCCAGGCCGAAGACCCGGTCCTCGAGGGTATCCCGGGCGGTGAGGAACAGGATGGGCCCCTTGTACCCCGCCTGGCGCACCTCCTGGGCGAAGCGGAAGCCCCCGTCGGGATCCTCGGGCAGGCGCACGTCCAGCACCATGAGGTCGGGCTCCAGCTCCAAGAAGGCATCCCTGGCCTCCTCCAAACCCCTGGCCCAGCGCACCCCGTAGCCCTGGGCCCTAAGGGCTCCCTCCACCGCCCGGCCCAGGCGGGGCTCGTCCTCGAGGAGGAGAACCTGCACGCCTCCAGTATGCCCCCCTGCGGTTAGGCGGGGGTTATGGGCCGGGCTAACCCTCACCTAACCGCCCTCCCCTACCCTTTAGGGCATGGGCCGGTACGGGGCCAGATGGGAGGGCATCCTGGGAAGCTTCCTGGAGGTCCAGGTCCTCGCCCCGCCCTGGCGGGTCCGCAGGGTCTTCCCGGCAGTGGTGCAGGAGGTGGTCAGGCTGGAGGGCCTATTGAGCCGCTACCGGGATAGCGAGCTCACCCGCCTGGTGTGCCAGGGGGGAGGCCGGCCAAGCCCGGAGGTGCGGGAGGTTCTCGCCTGGGCCCTCAGGCTTCAGGAGGCCACGGGCGGGGCCTTCCACCCCGCTCCCCGGCACGGGGGGGAAGCCCTGCGCCTCCACGGGGAGGAGGTGGAGGTCCTGGCTCCCCTGGACCTGGACGGCCTGGCCAAGGGCTACATCGCCGACCGGGCGGCCCAAGCGGCCATCCAAGCGGGGGCCCGGGCCGTCCTGGTGAACCTGGGTGGGGACCTGGCCCGCCGGGGGCCCGGGCAGGCGGAGGTGGGGGTGGAGGACCCCCAGGGCCCCGACAACGCCAAGCCCGCCTGGATCCTTTCCCTGAGGGAAGGGGGCGTGGCCACCAGCGGGCTACGGCATAAGGGGCTCCACCTCCTGGACCCCCGCCGGAAAGCCCCGACAAACCCCCCAACGGCCCTCCAGGCCACGGTGATCGCCCCCAGCGCCCTCCTGGCCGATGGCCTCACCAAGGCCCTCTTCCTCCTGGGGAAGGAGGGGTTTTCCGTGCTCAGGGGCTTTGGAGCCGAGGGAATCCTCTTCACCCCGGATGGCCCCGTACCGAGCCCCGGGCTTAGGGGAGGGAAGGATGCTTAAGCGTTATTACAGCCGCAGGAGCTTTTTCCGAAGGGTGCTGGGCGGGGCCCTGGCCCTGGGGTTGGCCCGGGGCCAAGGCAAGGCCTGGCCGCAAGGGATGGAGCTCAGGGTCAGCTTCACCTACGAGGGTGGAGGGTTCCGCTACCGGGCCCCTTACGTGGCCGTGTACGTGGAGGACGAGAAGGGGAACCTGGTCCGCACCCTGGGGCTTTTCCTGATGCCGGGGAAGGGGGAGCGGTGGTGGAACGCCCTCCGGCGCTACTTCACCCTGGGGAGCCTCGAGGCCATGCGCACCCTTTCCGGCCCCACCCGTCCCCCAGGGCAGTACACCCTGGCCTGGGATGGCCTGGACGACCGGGGGCGCACCGTGCCCCAGGGGGGCTACTACGTGTGCGTGGAGTACGCCCGGGAGCATGGCCCCTACGAGCTTTTCCGGGAAAGGGTGGAGATCGGGGACAAGCCCTTCCAGAAAACCTACCCCTTGAGGGGGGAGCTTAAGGAGGTGAGCCTTGATTACCGCAGGAAAACCTAGAAGCGGGGCCGGCCCCCTCAGGGCCCGTCTTTACGCCTGGGCCCGGGTCCTTCACCTCTACCTTTCCATGCTGGCCCTGATGGCGGTCCTCTTCTTCGCCCTCACCGGCCTCACCCTGAACCACCCCGAGTGGTTCGGGGAAGGGCGGGTGCGGAAGCTCACCGGAACCCTATCCGGTGCCCCTTACCTGCAGGGGGAGGCCGTGGACTGGCTGAGGCTTTCCGAGGACCTCCGGGCCCTCGGGCTCAGGGGGCGGGTTTCCGAGTACGGCCAAAGCGGGGCCCAGGCCTGGCTTTCCTTCCGGGCCCCCGGCTACGGGGCCGATGCCCAGGTGGACCTGAAGACGGGGGCGTACACCCTAAGCCTCACGGAGGCCGGCCTGGTAGCGGCCCTCAACGACCTGCATAAGGGCCGGGATACCCCGGGAGCCTGGAAATGGGCCATAGACCTCTCCGCCCTCTTCCTGGCCCTGGTGAGCCTCACCGGCCTCTTACTGAGCCTCTTCCTGCGCAAAACCCGGCGTCCGGCCCTCCTCACCCTGCTTCTGGGCCTTCTCCTCTTCGGGGGCCTGGCCCTCTGGGCCTCCCTTTAAAGCTCGTCCAGAAGCTCCCTGGGGGTGCGCCGGGCGCCGAGGTATCCCCCTTCCCGCAGGGCCAGGGGGAAGAGCACCTCCCAGGGCCCCTCGAGGGCCAAAAGCCCCTCCCCCTGGAAGACCCTTGCTCCCTCGGGCGGGCCTCCCTCCAGGCCGAAGGGGAACAGGGCCAAAAACCCCTCCCCTGGCTCCCCCTCCCCCCGGTCCAGGTAAAGGGCCACGGGCTCCAGAAACCCCATGAGGCGGGTGCGGTGCATCTCCCGCCTCAGGGCCTGGAGGGCCTTCGGGTGCGAGGCCCCCTGCCAGAGGAGGAAGTCGGCTTCGGGAGAAAGCCCCACCAGGCTGTAGACCTGGAAAAAGCCCTCCTTTTCCTGCCAGCGGGCCAGGAACTGGGCGAACTCCTCTTTAAGGTGCTCCTGGTGCTCGGCCTCGAGGCGGCGGAACTCCGGCAAAAGCCTATAGAGGCTGAACCCCCAAAGGCGCGGCATGCCTCACCCCACCTCCAGGAAACGGGCCAGGGCCTCTTGGCTGAGGCGCTTGCCCACGTAGAAGGGCCCGAACTCGCCAAAGCGGGCAGAAACCTCGTCAAAGCGCATCTCGTACACGATCTTCTTGAACTGGATGGGGTCCTCGCTGAAGAGGTCCACCCCCCACTCCCAGTCGTCCAGGCCCTGGGCCCCGCTGATCACCTGCAAGACCCTGCCCTGATATTTCCTTCCCGTTTCCCCGTGGGCCTTCATGAGCTCCGCCCGCTCCTTGGCGGGGAGGAGGTACCAGTTGTCCTGGCCCTGGCGGCGCTTGTTCATGGGGTAGAAGCAGACGTAGCCCGTCTTGGGCACCCTGGGGGTCAGGCGGGGCTTGATGTAGGGGGCCTCGGGATCCAAGGGCCCGGTCTGGCTTCCCAGCTCCACCACCGAGTAAAACCCGTAGGCGGGGCTTAGGTAGCGGGCGAAAAGGCTCCTGTTGAGCCTGGCCTCCACCTCCAGGAGGGCATCCAGGTTCTCCCTCAGGTTCAGGAAGAGGAGGTCGGCCTTGTGGGTGATCACCTGGTACACGCCGAAGGACCCCTTGCCCTCCGCCTCCACCTTCTCCCACTCCCTCAGGATTTCCGAAAGCTCCCCCCAGGCGGCCTGCCGTTCCTCCTTGGGGGCGGAGAACCAGGCGGCATGGTCCAGGCGGCGGAAGTCGTGAAGGATGTGCCAGCCCTCGAGGGTAAAGGTGGGCTCAGGAATGTAACCTCCCATGCCCCCAATATACCCGGGGATATACTCCCACCATGGTGGCCCTACACGTAGCCCTCGCCCTCCTTCTGGCCTGGCTTTTAGGCCTCTACGGAGCCAGGGCCCTGAACGCCCTGGGGCGCCTCACCCCCACGGAGCGGGACGACCGCTTCTTCCGGGCCCTCGGCTTCCTCTGGTGGGGGGTGGTGGTCCTCCTGGCCCTGAGCTACCTGGCCCACGCCCTCGCCTGGCCCCTGGAGCCCCTGGCCACCTGGGGGAAGGCCCTCGCCCAGTGGCTGGGAAGCCGGGGCCTGGCCATCCTGGCGGTGGTGGGCCTCACCCTGGTGGCCTACCGCCTCGTGCCCCTCCTCCTCGCCCGGCTTCCCGAGCCCGAAGGGGAGCTCACCCGGGAGGCGGTGCGGCGCAAAACCCTGAGGGCGGTGGCGGATTCCGTGCTGAAGGGGGCCATCCTCACCCTGGGGGGACTCTTCCTCCTTTCCAACCTGGGCTTCAACGTCACCGCCCTCCTGGCGGGGGCCGGGGTGGTGGGCCTGGCCATCAGCTTCGCCGCCCAGAACCTGATCCGGGACTTCATCAACGGGTTTTTCATCCTCCTGGAGGACCAGTACGGGGTGGGGGATATCGTGCTCATCAACGGGGTGGGGGGGAGGGTGGAGCGCTTCAACCTGCGCCTCACCGTCCTGCGGGACCTGGAGGGCCGGGTCCACTTCATCCCCAACTCCGAGGTCCGCCAGGTGACGGTCCTCACCCAGGAGTGGAGCCGGGCGGTGGTGGACGTGGGCGTGGCCTACAAGGAGGACCTGGACCGGGTTTTGGCGGTGTTCCAAGACGAGGTGGCCCGCTTCCACCAGGATCCGGAGTGGCAGGACCGGTTCACCGAACCCCCGGAGGTCCTGGGGGTGCAGAACCTGGACCAAAGCGCCGTGGTCATCCGGGTCCTCTTCAGCACCAAGCCCGCGGAACAGTGGGCCGTGGCCCGGGAGTTCCGCCGCCGCATCAAAAACCGCCTGGACCGCGAGGGCATAGAGATCCCCTATCCCCACCAGAAGCTCTACTTCGGCGAACCCCTTAGGCTGGAAAAAGGAGCGTAAGGATGCCGGACGTCTACAAAACCATCCTGGAGGCCATCCACCCCCACCTGGGCGCCAGGGCCGAGGCGGTGCTGGAGGAAGGGCTGAAGCGCCTGGGCAAGCGGCCTTCCGAGCTCACCCCGGCGGATGGGGCCCACCTCCTGAAGGGCCTGGTCTACCGCGAGCTCCAGGCCCGCATGCGCCCGGAGGAGGCCAGGCGGATGGTGGAGGGGGTCCTGGCCCAAATGGAAGGGCAGGGGGCCAGGCTGGCCAAGCTGGAACAGGGCTTGAAGCGCTTCGGGCTCTATGTGGACTGGCCGGAGGTGGCCCGCCTCCGGGCCCTGGTCAACCGCCTGCGCCAGGCCCCGGACCCCGGGCTTTTGGCGGAGGGGGAGGAGCTTGTAGAGGCCCTGGAGGAGAAGCTGGAGGAGGCCCTCCTGCGCCAGGCCAAGGACCTGGCCCACCTGGAGGAGGCCCTGGAAAGGGTGCGCCACCTGGGTGGGCCCAAGGTACGGCGGCTGGAAAGCCTGGTGGAAACCATCCGCCAGGCCCAGAGGGAGGGCATCCTGGCCCAGGCGGAGGTGGAGCGGGCCCGGAGCCTGGCCCTGGAGCTACGGAAGTTCCTGGAGTCCAGCGCCGTCAAGGCCCCCACCCTGCCGGAGATCGTCTTTGAAACCCAGGAAACTCCCCCGGAAACCCCACCCCGGGCGGAAACACCCTCCTCCCATCCCACCGACGTCTTCCTCACCGTGGAGGAGGCCTCCGAGCTGGAAGGGGAGCTTTTGGTGGACCTCGAGGCCCTCTCCCAGGAGGCCAGCCAGAGGATCCTGGCCCTGGAGGTGGAGGAGGAGAAGCGCAAGCTGGAGGAACTCCTAAGCCGCTTCGCCCCCCTGGTGGAGCGGGCCACGGTAAGCCCCCTTCTCGCCGAGGTCCAGGCCCTTCTGGATGCGGGCACCCCCGTGGGGGAAAAGCTCAAAGCCCTGGAGGAAGCCTTCCAGGAGGCCGAGAGGAACCTCCGGGCCGAGAAGCGGGCCCGCCTGATCCAGCTTGAGGAGGCCCTGCGCCTCCTCTCCCTGCCCGAGGAGGCCAAGCTCCCCCTAGAGCGGGCCTTGCAGCTGGCGGAGGAAACCCTCGAGGAGGGAGGCTACCCCGACCTCCTTCCCCTGGAGGAGGAACTCAGGCGCCTGGAGGAGGCGGCCCGGCGCAAGGCGGAGGAGGAAAAGCGCCTCCTCCAGGAAAAGGAAGCCCTGGTGGAGGAGCTAGAGGAAAAGGGCGAGGCCTTCCGCCCCCTCCTGGAGGAACTGAAGGCGCTCCCCCTGGAGGCCCTTCCCCAAAGGCTTCCCGAGGTGCGGGCCCGGTATGCCGAGCTCCTCAAGGCCCAGGGGGAGGAGGCCGCCTTGAGGGCCAAGCTCGCCGAGGCGGCCAAGGCCCTGGAGGCCCTAAAGCCCGAGGCCCTGGCCCTGGGCCTAAGGGAGAAGGTGGCCGAGGCGGAAGCCCTCCTGGCCCAGGGGAACCTTCCCGACCTGGGGTCCTTACGGAAAAGCCTGGAGGACGCCAAGGCTCAGGCCCGGCAGGAAGCCCTTCTGGAGCTCTCCCGCCTCCAGGCCCTGGCGGAGCGCTTCCGCGGCTTCGGGGGGGAAGGGGTCTTGCGGGCCATCGCCGAGGAAAAGGGCAAGCCCCTCCCTGACCCCACCCCCATTGCCCGGGCCCTGGAGGCCTTGAAGCGGCGGATGGAGGTGAAGCGGGAGGAGCTCACCACCCGCCTCACCGCCTTCTTCCAGGCTTACGCCCGCCTCGAGGGGTTCCAAAGCGAAACGAACCGCCGCCTAAAGGCCCTTTTGCCGGTGCTGAAAAGCGCCCAGGAAAAGCTACCCCGCCTGGGACCCCAAGGCCTCCTCCAGGTGGAAAGAACCCTAAGCCAGGCGGAGGCCCTTCTCCGGGAGCTGGAAAAGGAGCGGGAGGCGGCCAAGGCTGTGCTCCAGGAGATCAGAGGCGAGGACCTCGAGGCCCTCCTGGGAGTCTTCGACCAGGGCAGGACCCCGGCCCAGGCAAAGCCACCGGAGGCACCCTCTACCATGGACCTGGAGGCAGACCTCGCCCCCTTGCGCCTTCCCGGGGTGGAGGTGCTGGGCTACCTGGGGGAGGCCCTTCCCCTGCCCAGGGAACCCCTGGAGGCCTTTGTCCAGGCCCTGGACCAGCTGGATAAAAGCCTGGGCCAGACCCGGGGGCCTGCAGCCATCCTCCTGGGAGAGAAGGCCTTGGTCCTGGCCCCCCGCAAGGGCCGCATCCTGGTGGCCCTGCTGGAAAAAACCAGCCTGTCCGCCTTCCTCCTGGAGCTGAACCCGGACAAACACATGTGAGACTCTGGGCTGGGATAAAAAGAGGGGGACCGACTCCGGAAGGAGGCCCCCCGAGTGCAGCTTACCACGGTTGGCAAAGCGATCTGGCGAGGAGCGAGGAAGGCCCAGGAGCTGGAGATGGCGGGGGCCGGCGACCCCCTGGTCCAGGAACGGCTGCGCAAGCTCAAGCAGGTGGAGGCGTTCAGGAAGCACGGGGTGAGCTGGCCCGAGATCCAGGCCCTGGTGGGGATCAGCCGGGCCACCTATCACCGCTGGCGGAGCAGGCTCAAGGACGAAGGACTTAAAGGCCTTCTTCCGAAACCCAAACGCCCCAAACGCCTACGGCGGAAGGTGCACTGGACCTCCGAACTCCTCATCGCCACCGAGGACTTGCGGAGACAAAACCCCACCTGGGGCCGCTGGCCCATCTGGTGGAGCTTGAGGAAGGGAGGTTTTGAGGTCAGCGAGCGCACCGTGGGCCGCATCCTCGCCCATCTGGAAGCCAGGGGGCGGGTGGAAAGGGTGGCCGCCTTCCTGGCCCGGGCGAGGCGGGGCAAGGGGAGGCCAAGACCCCAGAGGCCCTACGCCCAGAGGAAGCCCCGGGGATACGAGGCCAGGGCGCCCGGGGACCTGGTGCAGTTGGACACCCTCACCGTGACCCTAGGGCCCGGGGAGGTGGTCAAGCACTTCTCGGCCCTGGACCTGGTCACGCGCTTCTCCCTGGCCCAGGTGCACACCAGGGCCACGGCCAACCTGGCGGCGGGATTCCTCTCCGCCCTCGTGACCAAGGCCCCCTTCCCCATCCGGGCCGTCCAGGTGGACGGGGGGAGCGAGTTCATGGCCGAGTTTGAGGAAGCCTGCCGGAGCCTGGGAATCCGGCTCTTTGTGCTGCCCCCACGGAGCCCGAAGCTCAACGGGCACGTGGAGCGGATGCAGCGCACCTTCCGCGACGAGTTTTATACCCTGCCCTTGCCAAGGGGGCTTGTGCGCCTGCAGGCCGAGCTGGACGCTTATCTGGCGTACTACAACCACCGCAGGCCCCACATGGCCCTGGGGGGGCTGGCGCCCCTGGAGTTCTTGGCTAAAATGCAAGCGGAGTCGGTCCCCCAGTCTCAGATGTATTGACCGATTACAGGAGCTCACCTCCTAGGGGTGCTACACTGAAAAATGGTGGTATCCGTCTCGGCTCTTTGGGAAAAGCTTGCACCCCTTCTAGACTACCTCCCGGCAGGGGAGCGGGAAAAGGTGCGGGAGGCCTACCTTTTCGCCGAGGAGGCCCACCGGGGCCAGCTCAGGCGAAGCGGGGAGCCCTACATCACCCACCCGGTGGCGGTGGCGGAGATCCTGGCCTCCTTGCGCATGGATGCGGATACCGTGATGGCGGGCCTCCTCCACGACACCCTGGAGGACTGCGGGGTGGCCCCCGAGGAGCTGGAAAGGCGCTTTGGGCCCGCGGTGCGCAGGCTGGTGGAGGGGGAGACCAAGGTCAGCAAGCTCTACAAGCTGGCCAACCTCGAGGGGGAGGAGAAACGGGCCGAGGACCTCCGCCAGATGCTCATCGCCATGGCGGAGGACGTGCGCATCATCATCGTGAAGCTGGCGGACCGCCTTCACAACCTCCGCACCCTGGAGCACATGCCCCCCGAGAAGCAAAGGCGCATCGCCCAGGAAACCCTGGAGATCTACGCCCCCCTGGCCCACCGCCTGGGGATGGGGCAGCTCAAGTGGGAGCTGGAGGACCTTTCCTTCCGCTACCTCCACCCCGAGGCCTACCACGCCCTTCTTTCCCGGATCCAGGAAACCCAGGAGGCCCGGGAACAGATCATCAGAAAGGCCATGGTGGCCTTGGAGGAAGCCCTAAGGAGGGATGAGCTCCTCCAGGCCCAGCTCCAAGGCCTGGAGGTGACGGGCCGCCCCAAGCATCTCTACTCCATCTGGAAGAAGATGGAGCGGGAGGGGAAGGCCCTGGAGCAGATCTACGACCTCTTGGCGGTCCGGGTCATCCTGGACCCCAAGCCCGCCCCCACGGAGGAAGGAAGGGCCTTGAGGGAAAAGCAGGTCTGCTACCACGTCCTGGGCCTGGTCCACGCCCTCTGGCAGCCCATCCCCGGGCGGGTCAAGGACTACATCGCCGTGCCCAAGCCCAACGGCTACCAGTCCCTCCACACCACGGTCATCGCCCTGGAGGGGCTTCCCCTGGAGGTGCAGATCCGCACGCGGGAGATGCACCGCATCGCCGAGTACGGGATCGCCGCCCACTGGCTTTACAAGGAGGGCCTCACCGACCCCGAGGAGCTAAAGAGGCGGGTTTCCTGGCTTAAAAGCATCCAGGAGTGGCAGCAGGAGTTCAGCAGCTCCCGGGAGTTCGTGGAGGCGGTGACCCGGGACCTCCTCGGGGGCAGGGTCTTCGTCTTCACCCCCAAGGGGCGGATCATCAATCTGCCCAAGGGGGCTACCCCCGTGGACTTCGCCTACCACATCCACACCGAGGTGGGGCACCACATGGTGGGGGCCAAGGTGAACGGAAGGATCGTCCCCCTCTCCTACGAGCTGCAAAACGGGGAGATCGTGGAGATCCTCACCGCCAAAAACGCCCACCCCTCCAAGGACTGGCTGGAGTTCGCCAAAACCCGGAGCGCCAAGAGCAAGATCCGCCAGTACTTCCGCACCCAGGAGCGCCAGGAAACCCTGGAGAGGGGGCAGAACCTCCTGGAGCGCTACCTTAAGCGCCGGGGCCTCCCCAAACCCAGCGACAGCCAGCTGGAGGAGGCCGCCAGGAAGCTGGGCCTCACCCCTTCCCCCGAGGAGCTCTACCTGGCCCTGGCCCTAAACCGCCTCACCCCCAAGCAGGTGGCGGAGAAGCTCTACCCCAAGGCCCTTCTCAAGCCGGAAAAGCCCAAGGCACCCCCCAGGAACGAGTGGGGGATCCGCCTGGAGCAGGACCTCCAGGCCCCCATCCGCCTGGCCTCCTGTTGCGAGCCCATGAAGGGGGACGCCATCCTGGGCTTCGTCACCCGGGGCCGGGGGGTCACCATCCACCGGGCGGACTGCCCCAACCTGCGCCGCATCCTCCAGGGACCGGAGGCAGACCGGGTCATCGGGGCCTACTGGGAGGGGGTGGGGGGCAAGGTGGCCACCCTCGAGGTCCTGGCCCAGGACCGCGCCGGCCTCCTGAGGGACGTGATGCAGGTGGTGGCCGAGGCGGGGAAGAGCGCCTTGGGCTCGGAAACCCGGATCCTCGGACCCCTGGCCCGCATCCGCCTCCGCCTCACCGTGCAGGACGGGGAGCGGGAATCCCTGGTCCAGGCCATAAAGGGCGTGAAAAGCGTGCAGGAGGTGCGCTGGGTCTAGGCGGGCCCGGCTAGAGGAGCCTGACCCACACCTCCCGCATCCTCGGCCCGTCGAACTCCGCCAGAAAAACCTGCTGCCAGCGGCCAAGCCGAAGCCGCCCCCCCTCGGCGGGAAGGAGGAGGTGCACCCCGGTGAGGAGGCTTTTCAGGTGGGCGTGTGAGTTTCCCTCCGCATGCCGGTCCTTGGGATGCACCCTGGGGGCCAGCTCCTCCAGGCGGGCGAGAAGGTCGTGGGCCACATCGGGATCCGCCCCCTCCTGCACGGTAAGGCCACAGGTGGTGTGGGGAACGAAGAGGTAGACCAAGCCGGTGTGCCCGGCCAAGACCTCCTCCACCTGGCGGGTGATGTTCACCAAACCTTCCTTGGGGGTGGAAATGCGGATGGCCTTCATCCTTTAAGCATATCGGGCCAAGAAAATAGATCCCTTAAGCAAGGGCTTAAGCGTGGCCCTGCCAGGATGGGGTGGTATCAGGCCATGCGGGTGGCCCGCAGGGTAAAGCTCCGTTCCAGGGTGAAGGAGCGGTCCAAATCGCCGAACTCCCCCTGGGCCCAGGCCCAGAGCCCGGGCATGATGCGCTCGTGTACCTCCTCGGGAACCAGCTGGGTGAAGGAGTAAAGCCTTTCCTCCAGGGCCTCGAGGGCCTGGCGCAGGGTGCGCTCCTCCCGCCACTGGACCACCTGCTTGGTCTTGGGCCTGAGGCCAAGCCGCTTTAGGGCTTCCTCCACCTCCTCGAGGCGCTTTCTGTGCAAGCCCCGCACTACCCCCACGCCCTCCGCCTCCACCAGGAAGCGCCACCTGTCCTGGATCAGGCGCTCCTCCTCCGCCTCCATCTCATCCCAGCCTTCCAGAAGCACCCCTCCCGGCTTCAGCACCCTCAAGGCCTCCGCCAGGGCCTTGGGCCAGTCGGGGAGGAGGTGCCAAAGGTGGACCACGATCACCCCGTGCACGCTCTCGTCGGGCAGGGGAATGGCCCGGGCATCGGCCTCTATAAGGCGCACCTTGCGCATAACCCCCGCCGCCTTCTGGCGGAAGACCTCCAGCATGCCGGGATCCTTGTCCAGGGCCAGGTAGCGGTATCCCCGGGCGATGAGGGGCAGGGCGATGCGCCCGGTACCCACCCCAAGCTCCAGGAGCACCGCCTCCTCCCCCCGCACCCCCAGGGCATTCCCTATGGCGGTGGCGATGCGGCCCGCCACCTCCGGGGGGTAGGCCCGGAGGCGGTCGTAGGCGTAAGCCATACGCACGGAGGCCCTGGGCATCCTTCTTTTCATTTTACGGGGTATACTTCCCGGCGTGAAAGGACTCATTCTGGCTGCCGGACGGGGCACCCGGCTCCGCCCCCTCACCCACACCCGGCCCAAACCCGTGATCCGGGTGGCGGGAAGGCCCATCCTCCACTACGGTCTGGAAAACCTCCTGCAAGCGGGGATAGAGGAGATCGGGGTGGTGGTTTCCCCGGAAACGGAAAAGGACATCCGGGAGGCCCTTTCGGGTTACCACGTGCGCTACATCCTGCAAGAGGAGCCCCAGGGCCTGGCCCATGCGGTGGCGGTGGCCCGCGATTTCCTGGGCCAAAGCCCCTTCGTCCTCTACCTGGGGGATAACCTCTTCCAGAAGGGAATCGCCCACTTTCTCCAGGCCTTTACCCCGGGGGTGAGCGCGGTGATCGCCCTGGTGCGGGTGGAAAATCCCAGCCAGTTCGGGGTGGCGGTGCTGGAAGGGGAAAGGATCGTGCGCCTTCTGGAAAAACCCAAGGAGCCGCCCTCGGACCTGGCGGTGGCCGGGGTTTATGTCTTCACCCCGGAGGTGCTGGAGGTCATCGAGGGGCTCAAGCCCTCCGCCCGGGGGGAGTACGAGATCACCGACGCCATCCAGGGCCTCATCGACCGGGGGAAGAGGGTGGTGGGGGTGGAGGTGGAGGGATGGTGGAAGGACACCGGCCGCCCCCAGGACCTCCTGGACGCCAACCGCCTCATCCTGGAAGAACTGGAACCCCAGGTGGAGGGGGAGGTGGTGGAAAGCCAGCTCACCGGGCGGGTGGTGGTGGAGAAAGGAGCTAGGGTACGGAAAAGCACCGTGATCGGCCCCGCCTTCATCGGGGAGGGAGCGGTGGTGGAAGGAGCCTACATCGGGCCCTTCACCTCCTTAGGGCCCGGGGCCAAGGTGGTGCGCTCGGAGGTGGAGTACTCCATCCTCGAGGACCACGCCATCCTGGAGGACGTGGCCTTACGCCTCCAGGAAAGCATCCTGGGGGTGGGGGCCCAGGTGAAAAACCGCGATGGCCTCCCCCGGGCCCACCGCCTGATCCTGGGGGATCTCTCCCAGGTGGAGCTGGCCTGAAGAGCACCCCCCATGGCCCGGCTTCTGGACCTCCTCACCGAGGACCACCAAAGCGGCGAGGCCCTGGCCCAGCGCCTAAAGGTAAGCCGCCAGGCGGTTTCCAAGGAGGCGAAAAAGCTTCTCGCCGAGGGCTTCCCCGTGGAGATGAGCCGGAAGGGCTACCGCATCCGGCCCGGCACTCCCCTTCCCCACCTCTTCCACCCCTCAGGGCGCCTCGGCCGGCCCTACCGCTACCTGGGGCGGGTGGGAAGCACCCAGGATGTCCTAAGGGCCTGGGCGGAGGAAGGAGCCGAGGAGGGAGCCCTGGTCCTGGCCGAGGTGCAGGAAAGGGGCCGCGGCAGGCGGGGAAGGCCCTGGGCAAGCCGCCCGGGGGAAAGCCTCACCTTCTCCCTCCTCCTCCGTCCCACCCTTCCCCTCTCCTCCATGGGCCTCCTTCCCCTTCTCGCCGGCCTGGCCCTTTGGCGGGCGGTGGGGGTGGGGGGGATCAAGTGGCCCAACGACCTCCTGGCCCCCGATGGCCGGAAGCTGGCCGGGGTCCTTTTGGAAGCCAAGGCCGAGGGAGAGGAGGTGGCCTACGTCCTCCTGGGAGTAGGGGTGAACGTGGACTGGGCTCCCGAGGGCGCCGCCGCCTTGAGGGAGTTCTCTCCCCTTTCCCGGCGGGAGGTGCTTTCGGGCTTCCTCCTCCACCTGGAAAGCCTCCTCCCCCTTCTGGAAAGCCCGGAAACCCTCCTCTCCCTCTACCGGGAGGCCTCCTACACCCTGGGCCGAAGGGTGCGGGTCCAAACCCCTAAGGGGGTGGTGGAGGGGGTGGCGGAGGCCATCCTCCCCGACGGCAGCCTCCAGGTGGAGGGGGTCAGGATCGGCGCGGGCGAGGTGGCCCTCGTGTCCCCCCTCCGGACCGGGGAGTCCGACCCTTGAGTATTCCAGGCTTAAATTTCCCAAAGCGTTTGTGCTAGGATAAGGCTAGGTATGTTTGCCCGCATCTTCACCAAGGAAGAGGCCGATGCCCTCTTGCCCGAGATCCAGCGGGTCCTCTCCCAGATGCGGCAGGCCCGGAAGGAGCTTTCCGAGGTGCAGGCCCGGCTTCCCGAGGCCCGCGGGCTGGAACGAAGGGCCCTGGAGGAGGAGGCCCGCTTCCTCCTGGGCTCCTTGGAAGCCGACGCCCGTTACCTGGCCTCCCTGGGCGTCTTCCTCAAGGACTTGGACCGGGGCCTGGTGGACTTCCCCAGCCGGGTGGGCGGCGAGGTGGTCTTCCTCTGCTGGCAGGAAGGCGAACCCGAGGTGGCCCACTACCATCCCCTGGCGGGGGGGTTTGCCGAGCGGCGCCCCTTAAAGGGAGAACCTAATGGCCTTCTCCCCCAGGCCTCCCGCCCCGGCGAAACTCGGCCAGGCGCCTAAGGTCCTCCCGCACCAGGTCGTCCTGGCCCGCCAAGGACTCCAGGTGGTGCCTTAACTCATGGAGGAGGGTTTCCCAGACCTCTTCCTCCCAGTCAAACCCCGGCCCCGCCACCTTTTGGAAGGAACCGTAGTAGAGGGCGATGTGCCGCCCGAGCCCCTCAAATCCCCGGAAGGTGGAAGGAGGGCCGGGGTCCAGATATTCCCCAAGCCGCCACACCCCCTTTAGCCCGGGCTCCGGCTTGGCCTGGGGAAGGACGTGCACCCCCTGAAGCTCCCGCTTGAAGGCCTCGGGGATCTCCGCCCAAAGCCTTTCCACCAGCGCCACAAAGGCCTCGTAGGTCATGGCCGATGGTAGGGATGCCCGGCCCTCAGGGTAAGGATCCGGTAGAGCTGCTCCATGAGGACCAAAAGGGCCAGCTCATGCTGCAGGGTAAGGGGGGAAAGGGAAAGGAGGAGGTCGGCTCCCTCACGTACCCCCTCAGAGTACCCCTCGGCGCCCCCCACCAAAAAGGCCACCCGTTCCCCCTCCCAGCGCCTCAACTCTTCCCAAAGGCCCTCCGTGGTGAAGAGCTTTCCCCTTTCGTCCAGGACCACCTTGCGGTGGCCCTCCGCCTTGGGCAGGAGGTCCTGGGCTTCCTTGACGAAGTGGACCTCGAGGGAAGCATATTTCCGGATGCGCATCGCATACTCTTCCACTCCCAGCCGGGCGTAATCCAGCCTGGGTTTGCCCACCGCCACCACCCTTAGGCGCACCCCCCCATTTTAGGGCCAGGGTATACTCAGGGCGAAGGGAAAGTGGGACCTCACCCACCCCGATAAAGGAGCCCCAGGCCCTTACCCAGGGCAGGCTCTACAGGCGCCAAAAGCGCCGGAAAAGGAGGGTTTATGGTAAAGGACACCCACCGGTTTCAGCCCTTCACCCCCGAGCCCATAAGGCTCATCGGGGAGAAGGGGGAGTGGCTGGGGGATTTCCCCTTGGATCTGGACGAGGATAAGCTACGCCGCCTGTACCGGGACATGCTGGCGGCCCGGATGCTTGACGAGCGCTACACCATCCTCATCCGCACGGGCAAGACCAGCTTCATCGCCCCCGCCGCCGGGCACGAGGCCGCCCAGGTGGCCATCGCCCACGCCATAAGGCCGGGCTTTGACTGGGTCTTCCCCTACTACCGCGACCACGGCCTGGCCCTGGCCCTCGGGATCCCTCTCAAGGAGCTCTTCGGCCAGATGCTGGCCACCCAGGCCGACCCCAACAAAGGCCGCCAGATGCCCGAGCACCCCGGCTCCAAGGCCCTTAACTTCTTCACCGTGGCGAGCCCCATCGCCTCCCACGTTCCCCCCGCCGCCGGGGCCGCCATCAGTATGAAGCTTCTGCGCACGGGCCAGGTGGCGGTCTGCACCTTCGGGGACGGGGCCACCAGCGAAGGGGACTGGTACGCCGGGATCAACTTCGCCGCCGTGCAGGGGGCGCCGGCAGTCTTCATCGCCGAGAACAACTTCTACGCCATCAGCGTGGACTACCGCCACCAGACCCACAGCCCCACCCTCGCCGACAAGGCCCACGCCTTCGGCATCCCCGGCTATCTGGTGGATGGCATGGACGTCCTGGCCTCCTACTACGTGGTGAAGGAGGCGGTGGAGCGAGCCCGCATGGGAGAGGGCCCGAGCCTGGTGGAGCTCAGGGTCTACCGCTATGGCCCCCACTCCTCCGCGGACGACGACAGCCGCTACCGCCCCAAGGAGGAGGTGGAGGCCTGGCGGAAACGGGACCCCATCCTCCGCTTCCAGCGCTTCCTGGAGGGAAGGGGCCTCTGGAACCTGGAGTGGGAGGAGGACCTGAGGGCGGAGATCCGCGCCGAGCTGGAGCGGGGCCTGAAGGAAGCCGAGGAGGCCGGCGCTGTACCCCCCGAGTGGATGTTCGACGACGTCCTTGCGGAAAAGCCCTGGCACCTAAAGCGCCAGGAGGCCCTTCTCAAGGAAGAGCTTTAAGGAGGTCCCCATGGCCCCCATGACCATGGTGCAAGCCCTGAACCGGGCCCTGGACGAGGAGATGGCCCTGGACCCCCGGGTAGTGGTCCTAGGAGAGGATGTGGGTAAGAGGGGCGGGGTCTTCCTGGTGACGGAAGGTCTTTTGCAGAAGTATGGCCCCGACCGGGTTATGGACACCCCCCTTTCCGAGGCCGCCATCGTGGGAGCTGCCCTGGGCATGGCCGCCCACGGCTTAAGGCCCGTGGCCGAGATCCAGTTCGCCGACTACATCTTCCCCGGCTTCGACCAGCTGGTGAGCCAGGTGGCCAAGCTCCGCTACCGCTCCGGCGGGCAGTTCACCGCCCCTTTGGTGGTGCGGATGCCCTCCGGGGGCGGGGTCAAGGGGGGGCACCACCATTCCCAAAGCCCCGAGGCCCATTTCGTCCACACCGCCGGGCTCAAGGTGGTGGCGGTTTCCACCCCCTACGACGCCAAGGGCCTTTTAAAGGCAGCCATCCGCGACGAGGACCCCGTGGTCTTCCTGGAGCCCAAAAGGCTTTACCGCTCGGTGAAGGAGGAGGTGCCGGAGGAGGACTACGTCCTGCCCCTGGGCAAGGCCGCCATCAGGCGGGAAGGGAAGGACCTCACCCTCATCGGCTACGGCACCGTCATGCCCGAGGTGTTCCAGGCGGCGGAGGAGCTGGAGAAGGCGGGGGTTTCCGCCGAGGTTCTGGACCTCCGCACCCTCATGCCCTGGGATTACGAGGCGGTGATGAACTCCGTGGCCAAAACAGGAAGGGCCGTGCTGGTATCCGACGCCCCCCGGCACGCCAGCTTCGTCAGCGAGGTGGCGGCCACCATCGCCGAGGACATCCTGGACATGCTCCTCGCCCCTCCCATCCGGGTGACGGGGTTTGACACCCCGTACCCCTACGCCCAGGACAAGCTGTACCTGCCCACCGTCACCCGCATCCTCAACGCCGCCAAGCGGGCGTTAGACTACTGACTGAAGGGAGGCTTTATGCGGCTAAAGGTGGTCCTGGAAAAGAGCGAGGAGGGAGGGTACACCGTCTACGTGCCTGCCCTTCCTGGTTGTATTAGCGAGGGGGACACCTTGGAAGAAGCTTTGGCCAACATCCGTGAGGCCATCGCCCTCTACCTGGAACCGCTAGAGGAAAAGTTGCCGGAGAACGCTGAGCTGGCCGAGGTAGAGGTTTGAAGGTCCCCTCCTTGTCCTACAAGCGGGTGATCAAGGCTTTAGAAAAGGCAGGCTTTCAGGTGGTGCGCCAACGGGGAAGCCATATCCGGATGGAGAGGCAGCTGGGAGAAAAGCGGATCATCGTCATCGTGCCTGCGCATATCCCCATAAAGCGCTCCACCCTAGCCCACATTCTCAAAGATGCGCAGATCTCCCTCGAGGAATTTTTAGATTTGATCTAGGAGGCCTATGCCCAAGGAAATCCTCATGCCCGAACTGGCGGAAAGCGTGGTGGAAGGCGAGATCCTCAAGTGGCTGGTGGAGGAAGGGGACTACCTCAAGAAGGACCAGCCCTTCGTGGAGGTGATGACCGACAAGGTCACGGTGGAGCTACCCTCCCCCTACGAGGGGGTGCTTTTGAAAAAGCTGGCCAAGGAAGGGGAGGTGGTCAAGGTCCACGCCCCCATCGCCCTCCTGGCGGAGCCCGGGGAGGCCGTGGCTGGGGTAAAGGAGGTAAAGGAGGAGGCTCCGCCCGTGCAAGCGGTGGAGGAGCGCTCCATCGTGGAGCCCGGGCTTCCCCCAAAGGAGGAAAAGGAGGATCTCTCCCTTTTCAAACCGGACACCACCCAGGTGGCGGTGAAGAACCCCTTCTTAAGAGGCCAAGCGGAGCAGGCTCCCAGGGAAGGCCAGGCTCCAGGCCGCATCCTGGCGGTGCCCGCCGCCCGGAAGCTGGCCCGGGAACTGGGGATTCCCCTCGAGGCCATCCCCGGCTCCGGCCCCATGGGCCGCATCCGGGTGGAGGACGTGCGGGCCTATGCCGAACAGCTTAAGGCCCAGGCCGCACCCCCGCCCCCAAGCCCCAAGGAGGCCCCAGCACCCCTTCCCACGGGCTTCCCGCCCCCACCCCGCTACACCCCCCCCAAGGGCTACGAGCACCTGGAGGAGCGCATCCCTCTAAGGGGCATCCGCCGCACCATCGCCCAGGGGCTTTGGCAAAGCCACCTCTACACCGTGCGCACCCTGAACGTGGACGAGGCCGACCTCACGGAACTGGTGGCCCTGAGGGAGCGCCTGAAGCCCGAGGCCGAACGCCAGGGGGTGAAGCTCACCTACCTCCCCTTCATCTTCAAGGCGGTGGTGCGGGCTTTGAAGAAGTACCCCATGCTGAACTCCAGCCTGGACGAGGAAAGGCAGGAGATCGTCTACAAGCGCTACTACCACCTGGGCCTGGCGGTGGCCACGGAAAGGGGGCTCATCGTGCCCGTGGTGCGGGACGTGGACCGGAAAAACATCCTGGAGCTGGCCCAGGAGATCGCCGAGCTCTCCGCCAAGGCCCGGGAAGGAAGGCTCTCCCCCGAGGAGGTCACGGGTTCCACCTTCACCATCACCAACATTGGCTCCGTGGGGGCTTTGATGAGCTTCCCCATCATCAACGTACCCGAGGCCGCCATCCTGGGGGTGCACTCCATCCGGAAGCGGCCCTGGGTGATGCCGGATGGCTCCATCCAGGCGAGGGATATCATGTACCTCTCCCTCTCCTTTGACCACCGCCTGGTGGACGGGGCCGAGGCGGCCTCCTTCACCCGGGAGGTGATCCGGCTCCTGGAGAACCCCGACCTGCTCCTTCTGGAAATGTAGGATGGACCCCATGAAGACCTACGACCTCATCGTGATCGGCACCGGACCCGGCGGCTACCACGCCGCCATCCGGGGAGCCCAGCTCGGGCTTAAGGTTCTGGCGGTGGAGGCCGCCGAGGTGGGGGGCGTGTGCCTGAACGTGGGGTGCATCCCCACCAAGGCGCTTTTGCACGCCGCGGAAACCGTACACCACCTCAAGGGGGCCGAGGGCTTTGGCCTGAAGGCCAAGCCCGAACTGGATTTCAACAAGCTCGGCGCCTGGCGGGATGGCGTGGTGAAGAAGCTCACCGGGGGCGTGGCCGGGCTTTTAAAGGGCAACAAGGTGGAGCTTTTGCGGGGCTTCGCCCGCTTCAAGGGACCCAAGGAGATCGAGGTAAACGGCGAGGCCTATGGGGCGAAAAGCCTCATTATCGCCACGGGAAGCGAGCCCATGCCCTTAAAGGGCTTTCCCTTCGGAGAGGACGTGTGGGACTCCACCCGGGCCCTAAGGGTGGAAGAGGGCATCCCCAAGCGCCTTTTGGTGATCGGGGGCGGGGCGGTGGGGCTCGAGCTTGGCCAGATCTACCACCGCCTGGGCTCGGAGGTGACCCTGATCGAATACATGCCGGAGATCCTCCCCGCAGGCGACAGGGAAACCGCCGCCCTCCTGCGCAAGGCCCTGGAGAAGGAAGGCCTTAAGGTACGCACGGGCACCAAGGCGGTGGGTTACGAGAAGAAGCAGGATGGCCTCCACGTGCTCCTCGAGGCCGCCCAGGGAGGCAGCCAGGAGGAGATCGTGGTGGACAAAATCCTGGTGGCGGTGGGCCGCAGGCCCCGCACGGAAGGGCTCGGCTTGGAAAAGGCCGGGGTCAAGGTGGACGAACGGGGCTTCATCCAGGTGAACGCCCGCATGGAAACCTCGGCCCCCGGGGTCTACGCCATCGGGGATGTGGCCAGGCCCCCCCTCCTTGCCCACAAGGCCATGAAGGAGGGCCTGGTGGCCGCCGAAAACGCCGCCGGCAAAAACGCCCTCTTCGACTTCCAGGTGCCCAGCGTGGTCTACACCGGCCCCGAATGGGCCGGGGTGGGGCTCACGGAGGAGGAGGCAGAGAAGGCGGGGTATAAGGTCAAGGTGGGGAAGTTTCCCTTTTCCGCCAGCGGCCGGGCCCTTACCCTGGGTGGGGCGGAGGGCCTGGTGAAAGTGGTGGGGGATGCGGAGACCGACCTCCTCCTCGGGGTCTTCGTGGTGGGTCCTCAAGCGGGGGAGCTCATCGCCGAGGCCACCTTGGCCCTGGAGATGGGGGCCACGGTTTCCGACCTGGGCCTCACCATCCACCCCCACCCCACCCTCTCCGAGGGGCTCATGGAGGCGGCGGAAGCCCTCCACAAACAGGCCATCCACATCCTGAACCGTTGACCCAACAGGTTTCTTGGGAGTTCCCGGTGGGGCTTCTGCCCCACCGGACCCTTAAAAGCCCAGGGCCCCGAGAAGCCCGTAAAGCCCTGCCCCCAGGAAGACGGCCACGCCCAGGTTCCCGGTGAGCCTAAGCCCCAGATAGGTGCCAAGAAGGGCCAAGGCCGCCCGGACCCACTCGGAAGAAGGAGGCGGGCTAAAGGCGGAGACCAGGAAAAGGGCCACCACCAAGGCGGGCCCTGCCTGGCCCGTCTTCAGGCTTTTTTCCCCCCGCCAGGGCAGAAAGCGGAGGAGAAAGGTGCCCAAAGCCAGAAGGAGAAGGGCCAGGGTCATGCCTTCCTCCCTTTCCAGGGCTCCTTCCAAAGGAGCCCCACCACCCCTGCCAGGAATAGACCCCAGGCCGTCTGGCCCAGGAGGTGAAACCCCAGGGCCACTCCGCCCGCCAGAAGGGCCGCTGGGTTCCGCAGGTGGGGCAGGGCCAGGAGGAGAAAAAGGGCGGGAAGGGCAAAGGCAAGGGCCTCCCCCAGGCGGGGCCAGGCCAGAAGCCCCTTAGCCCCCAAGGCCCCCAAGGCGGTGCCCAGGTTCCAGGAAAGGTACGCTCCCAAACCCAGGCCCAGGAAGTAGCCCCGCCTCTTTTCCGGGGAAAGGCCGGGAAGCGTCCTTAAGGCCAGGGCGAAGACCTCGTCGGTGAGGAAAAAGGCCTCCAGGGGGCCTCCTTTCAGGTAGGGCCTCAGGGCCGGGCCGTAGAAGGCGTGGCGCAGGTTAAGGAGAAGGCCCAGGGAGGCCGCCAAAAGGGGCGGCACCCCCTGGGCTAGAAGCCCCACCAGGGCGAACTGGCTGGCCCCGGCGAAGACCAGAAGGGAGGTGAGCTGGATCCAAAGGTAGCCAAGCCCCGCCTGGGCCCCCAAGGCGCCAAAGGCCACGGCCACGGGGAAGTAGCCCAGGGCGATGGGCCAGGCAGCCCGCAGGCCTTCTCCCATCCCTAGCGGATCTCCGTCCCGCCCCAGCGCTCCAAAAGCTTCAAGGCCTCCACGTGGTCGGCCTCCGGGCCCAGCTCCCTTTTGGCCATCTCGTACACCTCCCGGGTGAGGCGAAGCAGGGGGCTTGGGGCTTTTTCCCCATCCAAAACTCCCATGGCAATCCCCAGGTCCTTCACCAGGAGGCCCAGGGCGAAGGTCTTGGGGAAGGCCCGGGTGACCACCCTTTGGGGAATCAGGTTCTCCGTGGCGTTAGAGCGGCCGCTGGAGGCGTTGATGACCTCGAGGGCCTTCTCGGCGGACACCCCCTGCCGCACCAGGGCCACCAATCCCTCCCCAGCCGCCCAGAGGTTCACCGCCAAAAGGGCGTTGTTGATGGCCTTCACCGCATGCCCCGCCCCCCCGGGCCCCACGTGGACCACCTTGGCGGCGTAGGCCAGGTAGGGCTTCACCCTCTCCACTGCCTCCTCGGGCCCCCCCATCATCACCGTGAGGGTACCCTTCTCCGCCCCGACGGTCCCACCGGAGACCGGGGCGTCCAGGTAAACCACGCCCTTTTCCAAAAGGCGCTCCGCCAGTTTGCGGCTTCCCTCGGGTTCCCCGCTGGTGGCGTCCACCCAGTAGGTGCCGGGCCTCAGGTGGGGCCACAGGGCCTCCGCCACCTCCACCACCTCCTTGGTGGTGGGCAGGCAGGTGAAGATCACCTGGGCCTCCGCCACCTTTTCCAGGGGCACGGCCTTGGAACCGAACTCCTCCTGGTGCTTTAAGGCCTTGGCGAAGGTGCGGTTCCAGACCAAAGTGGGAAACCTCTTGGCCAGATGGCCGGCCATGGGGTAGCCCATGGCCCCAAGACCGAGGAAGGCCAGCGTCTCCATGTTCCCGTTTTACCAGAACTTCAAAAGCTTGGCGAGGCCCCGGAAAAGGAGGAGGAAGAGAAGGCCAAAGGCCATGGCCACGCCCAGGAAGACGAAAAACCCCACCCCAAAGCTCCCGTCCAGGACCATCTGCCTAAGCCAAAGCCCCGCGGGGAAGGCAATGGCCCAGGTGAGGAGGAGGTTTTTCCAGGTGGGCTGGCGGTAGGTTCCCAGAAGAGGCGAAAGCAATAGCCACACGAAAAGCACGGGGAGCACGTTCCGGGCGAGGCCCCCCAGGGTGATGGGAAGCCCGTGGGAAAGAAGCCCGGTCCCGGCAAAGAAGAGAAGGGCCAAGAGGTCCAGAAGAAAAAGGGGCATGCCAGCGGTGCGGCCTCCGGTCATGGCCTTAGCCTACCAGGTGGAAGGCCCCCTACTTCTTTGAAGCCTCCAGGAAGACCTTATCCGCCCGGTAGGAACTCCGCACCAAAGGCCCGGCGAAGACCTCCCGGAAGCCCAGCTGGTACCCCCAGGCCTCGTAGCGCTTGAAGTCCTCCGGGGGCACGTAGCGCTCCACGGGCAGGTGGGCAGGGGTGGGGCGCAGGTACTGGCCCAGGGTGAGGATATCCACCCCGGCCGCCCTCAGGTCCCGCATGGCCTCGAGGATCTCCTCCTCCGTTTCCCCCAGGCCCAGCATGAGGCTGCTTTTGGTAAGAACGTCAGGCCGATAGCGCTTGGCGTGGGACAGGACCCTAAGGGTCTGATCGTACCCCGCCCGGGGGTCCCTTACCCTGGAGGTAAGGCGGCGCACGGTCTCCAGGTTCTGGGCGTAGACCTCAGGGCCCGCATCCAAAACCGTTTCCACTGCCTTGAGGTCCCCCTGGAAGTCGGGGGTAAGGGCCTCCACCAAGACCCCAGGGGCCTTCTCCTTGATGGCCCGGATGGTGGCGGCGAAGTGGGCCGCCCCGCCATCGGGAAGGTCGTCCCGGTCCACGCTGGTGAGGACCACGTAGCGGATATGGAGCCGGGCGATGGCCTCGGCCACCCTCCTGGGCTCCTCCGGGTCCACAATGCCTCTGGGGTTTCCCGTGTCCACGGCGCAGAACTTGCAGGCCCGGGTGCAGATGCTTCCCAAGATCATCACCGTGAGGGTGCCGTGGCTCCAGCACTCCCCCACGTTGGGGCAGAGGGCCTCCTGGCAGACGGTGTGGAGCTTGAGCTCGTTCACCGTGGCCTTCAGGGCCTGGTACTTGGCCCCCGTGGGCAGGGTGGCCCTGAGCCAGGCGGGCTTATTCCGGTCCACAGGCTCGGGCCGGGCCTGGGCAAGGCCGTGTTTCACCACCTTGAGCTCCACCACCTCCCCGGTGGGGGCAAGGAGCTCCACGGTTTCAAACTTGGGCTTCACGATGATCCTCCTTTACACGGGGCTCCATTCCGAAAACCTCGGCGAAGGCCCGCACCACCCTGTCCTTTACCTCCGGCATGGGAACCTTGCGGCCCAAAAGCCGCTCCAGGGAGGTGACCCCTTTCCCCTTTAGCCCGCAGGGGATAATGACGGAGAAGTCGTTTAAGTCGGTGTTCACGTTGAGGGCAAAGCCGTGGAAGCTCACCTCCTCCTTCACCGCCACCCCGATGGCGCAGAGCTTGTCCTCCCCCACCCAGACCCCCGCGTACCCCGGGGTGGGGTAGGCCTTCAGGCCATAGGAGGCCGCCACCTTGACGATGGCCTCCTCTATCTGCCGAAGGAAGCGGCGCACCTCCCGGCCCACGGGAAAGATGGGGTAGCCCACCAGCTGCCCGGGCCCATGGTAGGTGACGTCCCCACCCCGCTCCACCCAGTAGACCTCAAAGCCGTTTTCCCGGTACCAGCTTTCGGGAAAAAGGAGGTTCTCCCCCGTGGCCTTTCTCCCCAGGGTGATGACCCGGGGATGCTCCAAAAGAAGCAGGGTGGGGGGGCGCTCGCCCCGCACCACCTCCTTGTGCACCTTTTTCTGGTACTCCCAGGCTTGGGGGTAGGGCAAAAGGCCCAGGTCCTCCACCAGAAACTCCACGTCCTTAAGCATACGCCAGGGGAAAGCTCCCTTAAAGTATCGGGCCTCACCGGGCCCAGCTTCGCTGGCTTGCGCAAGCATGCTGCCAGGTAGCCCTGACCGGCCTCTGACCCCAGGGACCTAGGCTAGGGGCATGGACTTGGAAACCCGGCTGGAGATGCTTTTGGAGCTTGACCCCGAGGCCTTGGACCCAGGGCTTGCGGAGAGGCTGATGGATGAGGTGCTGGCGGTTTTCCGCCAGCACCTTCCCGTGCGGAGCCTCGAGGGCATCCTGAAGCGGCAGGAGGGCCACTTGATCCTTCTGGTGAACCTGGAGCTGGCCTAGGCCAGAAAGCGGGCCAGAAGCCGGTCCCGTAAGGCCTCAGGGAGGTGGCGGAGAAGAAGGGTCTGCCACCCCCTAGGGGCCACCAGGTAGCGGGCCCTGGGCCTTGGGTCTTGGAGGGCCTTAAGCACCACCTCCGCCACCCTCTCGGGGGGCAGGCCCCTTCTGGCGCTGGCCCGGGCCGCCCTGCGGGCCACCTCCAGGTAGCGGCCGTACACCCTTTCCGTACCGGAAGGAGGAGGTTCCAAGTAGCTTTCCGCCCAGCGTTCCGAACGTTCCCAGATGGGGGTGGCCACGGGCCCCGGTTCCACCAAGACCACCCTCACCCCAAAGGGAAGGAGCTCCACCCTCAGGGCATCCGCCAGGGCCTCGAGGGCGAACTTGCTGGCGGCGTAGGGTCCCGCCAGGGGCAGGGCTACCAGGCCGGAAACCGAGCCCATGAGCACCACCCGCCCCCGGGTCTTTCGAAGAAGGGGCAAAAAGGTCCTCACCGTGGCTAAGGCCCCGAGGACGTTCACCTCCAGCACCTGGCGGAAGACGGAAGGGGGAATAAGCTCCAAGGGCCCCGCCACGGCAATCCCCGCATTGGCCACCAGTCCCTCCAACCCCTCCCCCTCCAGAAGCCTCCTGGCCTGCACAAGGCTTTCCTCCTGGGTTACATCCAGGAAAAGGGGCACCACCCCCAGGGCGCGAAGGGCCTTTGCATCCTCGGATTTGCGCACCCCGCCATAGACCCGAAAACCCCTTTCCGCCAAGAGCCGGGCCGTGGCCAGGCCAATGCCGCTACCCGCTCCCGCGATGAGCACAGCCCCCATAGGAAAAGCTTAAGGACCCCTGGCTTCCCAGGGGTCCCAAGGCAGCCTGCCGGATCCCCAGGCCCCTACTGGGCCACCACGCTCACCTTCAAGGCGATCGGCACCTCGGGGTGGGGCTTGTAGGTGAGGACGTACTCCCCCAGCTCCTTGATGGGCTTTTCCAGCACCAGGCGCTTGGGATCAATGGTGATGCCGTGCTGGCGCGAAAGGGCCTCGGCGACATCCTTGGCGGTCACGGAGCCGTAGATCTTGGTCTCCCCCGCCCGCACCGGAATGGTGAGGGTGAGGTTCTCCAGGATCTCCTTAAGCCTCTCCGCCTCCGCCTTCCTTTCCGCCAGGCGCTTGGCCTGGGCGCGGATCTTGGCCTCGAGGGCCTTCAGGTTGCTCTCCGTGGCCAAGACCGCCAGGCCCCGGGGCAGGAGGTAGTTCCTGGCGTAGCCGGGCTTCACGTTCACCACCTGGCCCACATCGCCCAGGTTCTCCAGGGGTTCAAGCAGGATGACCTTCATATCCACCCCCTATTTGCGCACCAGCTTCTCCGTGAAGGGAAGAAGCCCAAGAATCCTCGCCCGCTTGATGGTGCGGGCCAGGATGCGCTGCTCCTTGGCGGTAAGCCCCGTGCGGCGGCGGGGAAGGATCTTCCCCGTCTCCGACAGGAACCGCTTCAGCACCTCCACGTTGCGGTAATCCTTAAGGTCAAACTCCCCCAGGCTGGCCTTGACCTTGGCCTTCCTGGAAGGGCGCTTCTGCGCCTCCTTCTTGGGTTTAGCGTTCTTCGTGCTCAAAACGGCAAATCCTCCTCCGGCGGGAAGTCTTCCAGTCCTTCGTCAATGTCCACCCCACCCGTCTGGACAGAGCGCTCTGGCTCTTGGGGCCTGCTTCCGCCGGTCCTTTCAGGCCCACGGGTGGGTCGCTCCAACCTGAGGGCTTCCACACGGGTCTGGAAGCGCCTCTCCCCGGTGGAGCTCGTCCAGGAGTCGTTCACCAAACGGCCGATCACCAAAAGCCCCTCGCCCCGCTTGAGTTCCCCGGCCCACTCGGCCAGGTCGCGCCAGGCCTGAACCTCTATGAAGTGGGTCCTCTCCCCGTCCGGTCCCTGGCCCGGGCGGCGCTCGTTGATGGCTAAGCCCAGCCGGGCTACCGCCGTCCCCTGGGGAGTGTAGCGCAGATCGGGATCGCGGGTGAGGTTGCCCATGAGGATCACCTGATTTAGGGCGTGGCGAAGTCTGGGCTGGCCCCGGGCGTCCTCGAGGGTCTCGCGGCCCCGCCCCTCCAAGGGATCGATGAAATCCGCCCGGATCTGGACCTCGCTCCGCTTCTCCCCTTCCCGCTCCCACTGCCGGTATTCCAGCCGGCCTTCTACAAAAATCAGCTGGCCCCTTTCCAGGATGTCCCCCCACATCTCCGCCTGCCGGCCCAGAAGGCGCACCCGGTGGTACCAGGGCACCTCCCGCTCCTGGCCGGAAGCATCCAGGAGGGTATCCTGGCCCGCCAGGTTCAGGTCCAGAATGGCCATCCCCCCCGGGGTGTAGCGCATGTCCGGACGGGCGGTAAGGGTACCGATGAGGAAAACGCGGTTCAGGCCTCTTGCCATGGGAACAGTCTACGCCTTGGTGAGGAGGGGCTCCTGGGTTTTCACCACCATGACCCGGCGCACGTTATCGCGCAGGCGGAGCTCCCGGGCCAGGTTGTTCACCTGGTCTTCGGGCATCTCCACCTGGTACCAGAGGAAGTAGCCCTGGGTGTCCTTGGCGATGGGGTAGGCCAGGCGGCGCATTCCCCATTCCTCCACCTTCTCCACCCGGGCACCGAAGGCCTCGAGGGCCTTCCCGATGATCTCCTTCTCCAGGGCGAGCTGGCTCTGGTCCAGGTTGGGGTTCAGGATGATGTTCACCTCGTACTTGCGCATCTACACCTCCTCTCTGGGCCCGGCAGGCCGCACGAGCTAAGATTATACCCTTTCGCCTCCCCTAAAAAAAGACCCAGGGGGCCCTAAGGCCCCCATATGGCTCCGCGGGCAGGACTCGAACCTGCGACCAACCGGTTAACAGCCGGCCGCTCTACCTGCTGAGCTACCGCGGACCGACCGCACTAGGCACTATAGCAGGAGGCCCTGGGAAGCGTCAAGAAGAT
>NZ_ATNI01000062.1:0-31475 GCF_000511705.1 Thermus sp. NMX2.A1 | reverse complement strand
CGCAATCCCCTCCGCCTCCCGGAGGAGGTCTTCATAGAAGTGGCTTTCGTACCCCCGGTCCAGGTAGAGCTCCGCCCCCTCAGGAAGGTCTAGGGGGCTGCTTCCCCGGTAGGGGAACACCTTGAGGATGAGCAAGGAGCTCAGGTCATGAAGGCTTCCCGGGGTCAGGTTCACTACAAGGTAGCCCTTCGGGCTGACCATGGATAAACTTCCCGTCGTCCACCAGGAGGTGGAGCTTAAAGCCGTGGAAGTAGACCCGTTTGCTGGGGATGAAGCCGCGGTAGGGGTATGACCCCGGGACCGAAGCCCCTTTAAGGGTATGCTTGGGGGGATGAAGCGCGGCCCTCTCCTCCTCGCCTTCGCCTGGGTGGTGGCCCTGGTGGCCACCTTAGGAAGCCTCTACTATTCCGAGGTGCGGCTGTTCCTGCCCTGCGAGCTATGCTGGTACCAAAGGATCTTCATGTACCCGCAGGCGGTCCTCTTGGGCCTGGCCCTTTGGCGACAGGACCTTTCCATCTGG
Source organism: Thermus sp. NMX2.A1 (assembly GCF_000511705.1). Taxonomy (NCBI): domain Bacteria; kingdom Thermotogati; phylum Deinococcota; class Deinococci; order Thermales; family Thermaceae; genus Thermus; species Thermus sp. NMX2.A1. The sequence goes on along the minus strand of NZ_ATNI01000062.1, from coordinate 30,955 downwards.
CCCTACGCCCTCACCCTTTCCCTCATCGGAGGAAACATCAGCAGCCTGCACCTCTTGCAGCAAAACTTCCCCGACCTCTTCACCCTGGCCTGCAAGCCCCCGGTGCCCTGCTCCGTGGAGTACATTCCCCAGTTCCCCATCCCCTTGCAGGCCCTGATCGCCTTCCTCCTCATCGCCCTCAGCATGGGGCTTTTGGCCCGAGAGGCCCGTCAAAGGGGGTAGCCGAGCCCCTCGAGGACCGCCCTTACCCTAAAGCCCAGAAGGTCCTCCGGGGGGTGAACTATCTGCACCCTCTCCCAGACCCCCCGGTCCAGGGGGGAAAAAGCCACCAGGGCGTGGAAGGGCTGGAGAAGATCCAGGCTAAGCCGCCCACCCGCGTAGAGGATCAGGTCCGTCTTGAGGGACAGGGCCCTGGCCTCCTCCGGCCTCAAGGCCACGTGCCCCCGGGCCCGCTCGGGAAGCCGTGCCAGGAAGCTATCCCCCTCGGCGAAGCTTGAGGCCACCACGGAAACCTGGGCCAGGGGCCTCAGGAAAGGAGCCAAAGAAGGCCTTAAAGGACCGAGCCAAAGCCCCTTGGCCCCGGGGAAGTGGGTGGAAAGGAACCGCTCCAGGGCCACCCCTTCCGTGTACTGCCCCATCAGCCCCCCCACCCGGGGGACCACCAGGTCCAAAAGCCCTGCCTCCAGGGCCTCCGCCTCCAGGGAAAGGCTTGGGGCCAGGTCCTTGGGAGGCGGCCAAGCCTCCGCCAGCACCGCCCCGGCCAGGCCCAAAGGGGCCAGGCAGGGGAAGAGGGCAAAGGGATCCTGGGCCTCCACGGGATAGGGGAAAAGGGGAAGCCTGGCCGTGGCCACCTCGGCCACCAGCCGGTCAAAGAGGGGAGAAGGCACCCGGTGGAGAAAGGCCAGGGGGCGGACTTTCTGATACTCCGGGCGCATGGCCTCACCCCACAGGCCTCAGGTCGGCGTACTTGAGGGAAAGCCGCTTCAAGCCCACCCCCTCGAAGTGCACCGTCACCTCGTCCCCCATGGCCGCCACCACCGTGCCCTGGCCGAAACGGGGGTGGATCACCTTCTCCCCACCCCGATAGGCCCCGGGCTTGGGCTTGGAGGCCCGGGCTTCACTGGGGGCAGGGGAGGGGGAAACCTTGGCCGAGGCCCGGTAGGGGTCGTACTCCTCGTAAAGCCCTCCCTCCACCTCCTCCAGGAAACGGCTTGGCCGGGTAGCCTCCGTGCGCCCGTAGACCTCCCGCTCCTCGGCGTAGGAAAGGTAAAGCCTTTCCTGGGCCCGGGTCACCCCCACGTAGAAGAGGCGGCGCTCCTCCTCGAGGCCCTCCAGGGTGCTCAGGGAGGAACGGTGGGGCAAAAGCCCTTCCTCCACCCCCACCACGAAGACCACGGGAAACTCCAGCCCCTTGGCGTTGTGCAGGGTCATGAGGGCCACCTTGCCCGCGGGCTCCCCCGGCTCCTCCGCCCGGGCGGTGAGGGCCACCTTGTCCAGAAACTCCATAAGACCCTCCGCCTCCTTGGCCGCCCGGAGAAGTTCCTCCACGTTCTCCAGGCGGTCCTCGTGATCCTCAGGGTAAGCCTCCCGCAGGTAAGCAGGGTAGTCCGTGGCCTCGAGGAGGTGGCGGAAAAATCCCTCCGCCGGCCCAAAGGCCAGTTCCTGGAGCTCCTCCATCAGGGCCAGGAAGTGGCGCAAGGGAGCAGGGCGGGGCAGAACCTCTGCCGCCACCCTGAGGGCCTCGAAGAGGGGAAGCCCCTTCTCCCTGGCGAGGGCCTCCACCTTCTCCACCGTAGCGGGGCCGATGCCCCGGGGAGGGGTGTTCAGCACCCGCTTCAGGCTCACCCCATCCAGGGGGTTCAGGCTCAGGCGGGCGTAGGCCAGAAGGTCCTTCACCTCCGCCCGTTCAAAGAACCCCACCCCCCCCACCACCCGGGCTGGAACCCCCCGGGAGGCCAGGGCCTGCTCCAGGAGGCGGCTTTGGGCGTTGGTGCGGTAGAGGACCGCCACCCGGTCGAAGGGAGGCCCCAGCCGCAGGATCTCTTCGGCCACGAAGCGGGCCTCGTCCCGGGCATCCCGGGCCCGGTAGAGGCGCACAGGCTCCCCCCCGGGCTTCACGGGCCTCAAGGTCTTCTCCAGGCGCAGGGCATTGTTTACGATGAGGGCGTTGGCGAAACGCAGGATGGCCTCGGTGGAGCGGTAGTTCTCCTCGAGGCGGTACACTTTGGCCCCGGGGAAGTCCCGGGTGAACTCCAGGATGTTCTTGATGTCCGCGGCGCGGAAGGAGTAGATGCCTTGGTCCGGGTCCCCCACGGCCATGAGGTTGGCCTCCTCCCCCGCCAACAGTTTGGTGAAGCGGTACTGTACGGGGTTGGTGTCCTGGTACTCGTCCACGTGGATGAAGCGAGCCCGCCTCCTGACCCGCTTCAAGACCTCAGGGTCCTCCTCCAGGAGGCGCAGGGCATAGAGGAGGATGTCCCCGAAGTCCAGGGCCCCCTGGGCCTTGAGGGCCTCCTCGTAGCGCTTCAGCACGTCCAGAAGCCTCCCCCGGCTGAGCCCGGCGTAGTAGTCGGGAAGCTCCGAAAGCAGGGACTCGGGGGCCTCCCCCCGGTTCTTGGCCCGGTCCAGAAGGGCCTTGAGGGGCCCGGGCCTGGCGGCGAGGCCGAGCTCCTTCAACACCTCCTTGATGAGGGCAGTCTGGTCATCCTCGTCGTAGACCACGAACCCCGGCTTCAACCCCACCCTTTCCCCATAGACCCTCAGAATCCGCAAGGCGGCGGAGTGGAAGGTGGAAACCCAAAGCTCCCCCGCACCCTTTACCATGCGCTTAAGGCGCTCCCTCATCTCGAGGGCGGCCTTGTTGGTGAAGGTGACCGCCAGGATCTCCGAGGGGAAGACGCCCCTCTTGGCGATGAGGTAGGCCACCCGGTGGACCACGGTGCGGGTCTTGCCGCTTCCCGCCCCCGCCACCACCAGGGCCGGTCCCTCAAAGTGCAAGACCGCCTGGCGCTGGGCTTCGTTCAGGGAGCGAAGGAGCTCGTCTCCAGGATGGCTGCTTTGGGGCCCCTGCATCCCCGAGGAACCACGCTGACCCTCTAGCTCCACGGGGGAGAGTGTACCACGGGGTAGACTTTAAGGCATGGAGCTCTACTCCACCCAAGACGGCTTCCTAGGAGAGATCGCCAAGGGGTTCACCTTCGCCCACCAGGCCCGGGTGGCAGCGGGGTTTGGAGCCAGGCTCGAGGCGGAAGGGATCCGCCGGGTGGTGGTGGCCCACGACACCCGCTTCCTGGCCCAGGAAATGGCGGAGGAAGCGGCGGGGATCCTGGGGGGAATGGGCCTGGAAACCTTTCTCCTGAAAGGCCCTTCCCCTTTGCCCCTTTTCGGCTTTGCCCTAAAGGAACTGGAAGCAGCTGGGTTTTACCTCACCGCCAGCCGCAAGCCCGCTCGCTTCCAGGGGGTGAAGCTCCGCCTGGGCCCCGGGAAACCCCTTTCCCCGGAAGGGATGGCCCTTCCCCAGGAGGCCCCGCAGAAGCGGGGAAGCTTCCAGGTCCTGGACCGGAAAAAGGCCTACCTGGAGCACCTGGCCCAAAGCACTGGCCAGGGAGCCCAGGGAAAAAAGGGAGTGGTTTACCTGGACACCCTGGGAGGAGCAGGGGGAGGGGTGTTGCCCGGGGTCTTCAAGCTCCTGGGCCTCGAGGCGGAACTTAGGGAACTCCACCCCCTTCCCCACCCCCTCTTCTACGGGGTGAACCCCGACCCCAAGCCGGAAAACCTCCCCACCCTCCTCGTCCTCATGAAGGCGGTGGAACCCCCGGCGGTGGGCTTCGCCCTGGATGGGGATGCGGACCGCCTTGCCGTGGTCCTGCCCGGCGGGGAGCTGGTTTCCCAGGAGGAAGTCCTGGAAAAACTTGGACAAGCCCTGGAAGGAAGGGAGGTCCGGGCGGATGGCGAGGGAGGCTACCTCTTCCCCTGGCACCTCCCGGAAAAGGATCCTTTCCTGGCCGCCCTTCTCCTCCTGCAGGTCCTCCTATGAAGGAGCTTCTTCCCGGTCTTTACCTCCTTCCCGTGCCCATCCCCTACCCCTTGAAGACGGTAAACCTCTACCTCTTTAGGGGCAACGGGGAGGTGGCCCTCCTGGACACCGCCCTGGGCACCAAGACGGCCCGGGGCACCCTGGAGCTCAGCCTGGCGGAGCTCGGCCTTTGCTTTACCGACATCAAGACCATCCTCCTCACCCACCACCACCCGGACCACTACGGCCTGGCGGGCTTTTTTGAAGGGCTTGGGGCCCGGGTATGGCTGCACGAGGAGGAGGTCGGGCGGGGCCACCTCTTCTGGCTTCAACCCGAAGCCTTTGAGGAGGCCAGCTGGCGGCTTTTCCTGGACCACGGCACCCCGGAGGAAGCCCTTATGGGCATTCGGGAAACCATGGCCAAAACCCGGGAGCGGGTCCATCCCCCCCAAAACCCCACGCCCCTGAAGGACGGGGAGGTGCTGGAGGTGGCCGGCAAGAAGCTCCGGGTCATCTGGACCCCTGGCCATGCGGACGGGCACGTGGCCTTCTTTCTGGAGGAGGAAGGAATCCTCCTGGTAGGGGACGCCCTCTTGGAACGGGTATCCCCCAACGTGGGCCTTTGGGCCTACACCCGGGAGAACCCCCTAAAGGACTTTCTGGCGTCCTTAGAGCGCCTTATGGAGCTTCCAGCCAAGGTGGCGTATGCGGGGCACTTCGGCCCCATCCTCGAGGTGAAGAAGCGGGCCCAAGAGCTCATCGCCCACCACCAGGAGCGCCTGGAGGCCCTGCTCGGTTTTCTTCAAGCTCCCCTGACCGCCTGGGAGCTTTCCCTAAGGCTTTTCCCCCAGGAGCTGGACGCTCCCGGCAGGCGCTTCGCCTTTGCGGAAACCCTGGCCCACCTGGAGTACCTGCGCCTCGAGGGGCACGTAAAGCGGGAAGGCCCCCCCTACCGGTACTTCCGGGCTTAGAGCCCTTGCCCTAAGCCGCAGGTGGGGGTAAACTTTGACCCGGTTCAAGGAGGTGCCATGCATCCCTGGTACACCCACTACGATCCCGGGGTCCCCAAGGAGGCCCCCAGGCCCTGGCTGCTCACCGACCTTCTAAGGGAAAACGCCCGCCGCTATGCCCACAAGGTGGCCCTGGAGTTCCTGGGGCGAAGTCTTAGCTACCAAAGCCTGTGGCAGCAGGTGGAGGCCTTCGCCAAAGGCCTTCAGGAGGCTGGCCTGAAACCCGGGGACCGGGTGGCCATCATGCTCCCTAACTCCCCCCAGTTCGTCATCGCCTTCTACGGCACCCTTCTGGCGGGGGGCGTGGCGGTGAACACCAACCCCATGTACACCCCACGGGAACTCGGGCACCAGCTCAGGGACTCGGGGGCCAGGGTCCTGGTCATCCTGGACCTTCTTCTTCCCCGCTACCAGGAGGTGAAGGCAGAGACCCCGGTGGAGGTCCTGGTGCGCACAGGCATTCAGGACTACCTGCCCTTCCCCAAGAATCTCCTCTACCCCTTGATGCTCAAGCGGAAAGGCCAAGCCCCGAGGAGCCTCGAGGGCACCCCCTGGCGTGCCTTCCTCAAGCCGGGTAATCCCCAGCCCGTCCCTTTAGACCTGGACGACCTCGCCCTTTTGCAGTACACGGGAGGGACCACGGGTGTGGCCAAGGGGGCCATGCTCACCCACCGGAATCTCTCCAGCAATGCCCTCCAGGTCCGCTCCTGGATCCCCGATTTCCAGGAGGGGGAGGAGGTGGTGCTGGGGGCCATTCCCTTCTTTCACGTCTACGGCATGACCGTGGCCATGAACCTGGCCCTCTTGGGAGCGGCCAAGCTGGTCCTTCTCCCCCGGCCGGAGATCAAGCCCATTGTGGAGGCCATTGAAAAGCACCGGGTGACCCTTTTCCCCGGGGTGCCCACCCTCTACGTGGCCTTCAACAACTTCCCGGGAATCGAGAAACGGAACCTAAGGAGCATACGGGCTTGCATCTCGGGCTCCGCTCCCTTGCCCCTGGAGGTGGCCGACCGCTTTGAACGGCTCACGGGGGCCAAGCTGGTGGAGGGCTACGGCCTCACCGAGGCAAGCCCCGTGACCCACTGCAACCCCCTCCATGGCGTCCGCAAGCTGGGGAGCGTGGGTCTACCCTTCCCCGGGGTGGAGGCCAAGGTGGTGGACGAGGAGGGTAAGGAAGTCCCCATGGGAGAGGTGGGCGAACTCGTCGTCAAAGGCCCCAACATCATGAAGGGCTACTGGAACCGCCCCGAGGAAACCCAAAAGGCCCTCAAAGACGGCTGGCTCTTCACCGGGGACATGGCCCGTATGGACCAGGACGGCTACTTCTACATCGTGGACCGCAAAAAGGACATGATCATCGCCGGCGGCTACAACATCTACCCCCGCGAGGTGGAAGAGGTCCTCTACCAGCACGAAGCCGTCCAGGAAGCCGCCGTGGTGGGCGTACCCGACCCCTACCGCGGGGAAACCGTGGCCGCCTTCATCGTCCTCAAGGAAGGGTATAAGGGCAAGGTCACGGAAAAGGACATCGAAGCCTTCTGCCGGCAAAACCTCGCCGCCTACAAGGTCCCCCGCATCATCGAGTTCCGGGACAGCCTCCCCAAAACCAGCGTGGGGAAGATCCTCAAGCGCGAGCTGACCAAGGAAATAGCGGCCAAGCGCTAACCCCAGGGAAGCAGGCCAAGGAAAGCCCTTTGCGTCCAACCCGGACCGGGGGCATCCTGTCCCTTCACAACGGCATGCTCAAGAGATATGATGGTAAGTGAAGGAAAGGAGGGGTAGGTATGAGCGCCACGGGCCTCGAGGTCTTTGACACCACCATCCACAAGACCCACAGCTGGTTGAAGGAGATCATGGAAACCCTGGGCATAGAGGACCGCCACAGGGCGTACATGGCCCTGCGGGCCGTGCTCCATGCCTTAAGGGATCGCCTCACCGTGGAGGAAACCGCCCAGCTCGCCGCCGAGCTTCCCATGCTGATCCGGGGCCTCTTCTACGAGGGCTGGGACCCCACGGGCAAGCCCCTTAAGGAGCGGCACAAGGAAGCCTTCCTGGCCCACGTGGCCCGGGAGCTCAAAACGCCTTCGGGACCCGCCCTAGACCCCGAGGCCGCCACCCGGGCGGTGTTCAAGGTGCTTTCCCAAAAGGTTTCCCAAGGGGAGATCCGGGATGTGCTGAACCTGCTTCCCAAGGAGATCCGCGAGCTCTGGCTCCAGGGCTGACCGGGTCGGAAGCCTCAGTCCAGCACGAAGCGGTCCTCGCTCTCGTGAAGGCGCACCCGGTGGACGATGCGCTGGTCCTGGCCCCCGTTCCCCTCGGTCATGGCCACCACGCTCACGTAGGGCCTTAAGGGGCTACGGAGCACCTTCTTGGTGAGGGTTTCCTCCACCTGGAAGATGCCGGCGGAGTTGTTCATGGTCACCTGGATCTCCACGGGCACCTTCTCCCCTTTGAGGATGCGCACCTCGTCCACCGCCAGGGCGCTGATGGAGTGGATGTCGATGCTCCCCAGGGCGAAGGCCTTCCGCCCCCGGCCCTTGGTGATGTCGGTGCCGTCGGCCACGGCGGTGACCCCTGCCTCAATGGTTAAGGGCTCCGGGGAGAGGTCATGGCTATAGATGCCGTGAAGGATGAGGGCCCTAAGGGCGGTGCGTTGCTCGGGGTCAGGGTAGATCTTCTCCAGGATCCGGTTCAGGATGGGCAGGGACAGGGTGACGCCAAAGGCCTCGTGGTGGTCCCGGTGCACCTGGTTGCCCAGGTCGTGGAGCATGGTGGCAAGGAGGACCACCACGTAGGCATCCTCCAGCTCCCCGGCCCCTGACTCCACCGTGTCCAGGCGCACCCCTGCCTCGGCCAAGAGGGCCAGGATGGCCACGCTGGCCGCCCCGGTGAGGAGGGCGTGGACCCGGCCATGGTCGTTGTAGCCCAGCTTACGCATGGTGATGTAGTTGGCCATGTTCCACCCAGCCCTGGCCTCGGGGTCTTGGATGAGGAGCTCGTAGGCCTTAAGGGCCTTGGGAAAGGCCTTTAGACGCTCGCGAATGGACTGGTCGGCCTCGGCGTACAGCTTGGCCTTGGGGCTGGCAACGTGGACGATGCGCTCTCCCGTCATGGGCAACTCCACATTACACCACACTGCGGATGGCCATACCTACCCAACACCCTCATGCGCCAAAAAGAAACCAGAGGGTGAAGCCAAAGCCCTTCCCCAAGGGAAAGGGCTTACCCTTACTCTCCCTTGAAGTTAGGCGCCCGCTTTTCCAGGAAGGCCCGCACCCCTTCCTTCATGTCCTCCGTAGCGGAGGCATAGCCGAAAAGGTCGGCCTCGATCTCCAGGGCCTCCGCCAGGTCCAGCCCCTCGCCCCGCACCACGCTTTCCTTGGCCAGGGCCAGGGCGATGGGCGCATTTTTCATGATCTTCTGGGCCAGCTTCTTGGCCTCCTCCAGGGCATCCTCCCCCACCCGGTTCACCAGGCCCAGGCTTAAGGCCTCCTCGGCGGACACATGCCGCCCGGTGAAGATGAGGTCCAAGGCCCGGCCCCGCCCGATGAGGCGGGGAAGCCTCTGGGTGCCGCCAAAGCCCGGGATCAAGCCCAGCCCCACCTCGGGCAGGCCCAGCTTGGCCTCCCTGGAGGCCACCCTCAGGTCGCAGGCCAGGGCCAGCTCCAGCCCTCCTCCCAGGGCATACCCGTTGATGGCGGCGATGGTGGGGAGGGGCAAGGCGGCGATCTCGGCGAAGACCTGCTGCCCCAAAAGGGCATACTCCCGGGCCATGAAGGGATCCTTCAGGGCGGCGATCTCCTTGAGATCCGCCCCGGCGGCGAAGGCCTTGCCCTCCCCGGTGAAGATGGCCACCCGGACCTCGGGATCCTGATGGATGACCTCGGCCACCTCGGCCAGCTCCCTGAGGAGGTCCTGGGAAAGGGCGTTTAAGGCCTCCGGCCGCCTTAAGGTAACCAGGGCGATGCCCTCCTCCACCTCGTAGGAGAGGTGCTCAAACTCGGGGATCTCCAGGATGAACTCGTGCTCGTGTTCGTGCTCGTGGGCCATGCTACACCTCCAAAAGGGCCTCGAGGGCCACCTCCACCATACGCCTAACGCCTTCTTGCAAAACCTCAGGCGAAGCCAGCTCGGGGTCGCCGATGCGGTTGGAAACCGTGAGGATGGCCCCCGCCCGCACCTTCCGCATCTTACCCAGGAGGAAGAGGGCGCTGGCCTCCATCTCAAAGGCCAGCAGGCCAAACTGGGCCCAGGCCTTCGCTCCCTCGGGGGTGGTGGCGTAGAAGGCATCCTCGGTGGCCACCAGGCCCACATGGTGCGGGTAGGCTCTTTGCTCCGCCTGCTTCCAGAGGGCACGGAAGAGCTCGGCGTCGGGCACGGGAGCATAGGGACGGCCTTCCAGATACTGCCGGGTGGCCCCGTCCAGGGGCACCGCCCCCTGGGCGATCACCAGGTCCCCGGGGGAGAGGCCCTCGTCCACCGCCCCACAGGTGCCCACCCGGAGAAGCACCCTGGCCCCCAGGCTCACCAGCTCCTCCGCCACGATGCTGGCCGAAGGGGCCCCCATGCCCGTGGTCTGCACGGAAACCGGCACGCCCCGGTACCGGCCGGTGAAGCCCAGAAGGCCCCGGTAGGAGGTGTAGAGCCTGGGTTCCTCGAGGAAGGTGGTGGCGATCCACTCCGCCCGGCCCGGATCCCCGGGCAGGAGCACCCTTTCTGCCACCTCTCCCTTCTTGCCCCGCACGTGGATGGGACTCATACCGCCCCATTTTAAAGCCGCAAGGTGGGAAGCCCTTCCACCAAGGCCTCGTCGTGGGTGGAGAAGAGAAGGGCCGCCCCCACCTCCCTGGCCAACTCCCGCATGAGCCTGAGCACCTCCCTGGCCTGGGTGCGGTCCAGGCTGGCCGTGGGCTCATCGGCCAAAAGAAGCCTGGGGCGGAGGTACAGGGCCCGGGCCACCGCCACCCGCTGCCGCTCCCCACCCGAAAGCCTCTGGGGCAGGAAGTCTGCCCTTTCCCCAAGGCCCAGCCGGGCAAGGAGCCCAAGGGCAAAGGCCCGGTCCACCCGGCCCGCCAGGTAGCCGGGGGCCAGGACGTTTTCCAAGGCGGTGAGTTCGGGGAAAAGAAAGTGGTGCTGGAAGACAAGGCCCATAAAGCGAAGCCGCCTCCTGGCCAAGACCCCCTCGGGCAGGCCCCGGATGGGGATTCCCTCCCAGTACACCTCGCCCTCCTGCAGGGAGAGAAGGCCCGCAAGGAGGTGGAGGAGGGTGGTCTTGCCGCTTCCCGAGGGCCCCAGGATGGCCAGGGCCTCCCCGGGGCAGAGCCTTAAGGAAACCCCCCGGAAAAGATAGCCGTTCCCGTAGGAGAATCCCAGGTCTATGGCCTCCAAGACCGGGTTCACCCTCTCATCCTCTAGGCAAAAGATGAAGCCTCGGTTAGAGTAAGGCCGATGCTGGCATCCCCTCTTTTCCAGGATATGGGCCCGGAGGAAACCCGACTGGCCCGCTCCTACTTCCAGCCCCTGACCTACCCCAAGGGCAAAGCCATCTTCCACCAGGGGGATCTGGGCCAGGCCCTTTACCTGGTGGAGGAGGGCCGAGTGCGCCTCTACCGCACCCACCTGGGGGGCCAGGAGAAGATCCTGGGGTTCCTGGGGCCCGGGGAGGTCTTCGGGGAGATGAGCCTTTTGGACGGGGGGGAACGAAGCGCCAGCGCCCTGGCGGAGGAGGAAACCCTGCTTCTCGCCCTCTACCGGGAAGCCTACCTCGGGCTCATCCGCCGCCTGCCCCTCTTCGCCCACAACCTGGCCCGCATCCTGGCCCACCGCCTGCGGGAACTCAACCTGGAGCTGGACCTTCTGGCCTTTGAGGAGGCGAGAAGCCGGGTAGCCTACGCCCTCTTAAAGCTCCTTCGTCAGGGGCACGGGCCCCACTTCCAGCTCCGCCACCAGGACCTGGCGGCCCTGGCCGGGGTGAGCCGGGAAACCACCACCCGGGTCCTCCACGAGCTCAAAGACCAAGGCGTCCTGCGCCTTTTTTCAGGGGTGGTGGAGGTGGTGGACCCCAGGCTTTTGGAGGAGGTGGCCTTTGGCCTGGTTTGAAGAAACCGAGTCGGAGGGCCTTCCATGCGCTTGAAGGTGGATGTTCTCCCCGCGGAGGAGCTGGTCTACCCCGATGTGGTGTTGGTGGTGGACGTGATCCGCTCCACCACCACGGCCGTCGCCTTCCTGGAGGCGGGGGCAGAGGCCCTGTACTGGGTCCCAGACCTCGAGGCCGCCCGGGCCTTCAAGGATGCCGACGTCCTCCTGGCGGGGGAGGTGGGGGGGTTAAAGCCCCCGGGGTTTGACCTGGGGAACTCCCCCCGGGAGGCCCTCGAGGCCCCCGTGGGAGGCAAGACCGTGGTGATGAGCACCACCAACGGCACCAAGGCCGCCCACGTGGCCGCCAGGACCGCCAAGCACGTGCTCCTGGCCTCCCTCTTCAACGCCCACGCCGCAGCCCGCCTGGCCCGGGAGCTGGCCACGGAGGAGGTGGCCATTCTGGCCGCCGGCAAGGAGGGGCGGGTGGGCCTGGACGACCTCTACACCGCCGGGGTCCTGGCGGAGTACCTGGGCCTCCTGGGGGAGGTGGAGCCCGAGGATGGGGCCAGGATCGCTTTGGCGGTGAAGCGGAACTACCAGGACCCCCTGGAGGCCCTCTCCCTCTCCGCCGCCGCCACCGCCCTGAAGGGGGTGGGCCTCGAGGCCGATGTGCCCTTCTGTGCCCAGGTGGCCAAAAGCGCCGTGGTCCCCATCCTCACGGGCCGGGTGGGGGAGGCCCTCATCTTCAAAACAGCTCCCCCAGGGCTCACCAAGCGGGCCATCCCCGGAACAGGGGCAGGCTAAGGCCAGCCTCCCTTCCCGCCTAGCCCCCTTGGGCCAAAAGCTCGTAGAAGCGCCTCAGGGTAGCGATGCCCTTCTCCAGGTTAATCAGGTCAAACTTCTCGTTGGGAGCGTGGAGGTTGTCGTCGGGAAGCCCCAGACCCAGAAGGACCACGGGCGCACGAAGGGCATCCTGGAGCTCCGCCACCACCGGGATGGTCCCTCCCTCACGGGTGTACACGGGGGGCCTGCCCCAGACCTCCTCCAGGGCCTTGGCCATGAGGCGCATGGGAGGGCTGAAGGGATCGGTAAGGACCGGCCTGCCTCCGTGGAGGCGGAGGATCTCCATGGTGTAGCCGGGTGGGCAGATCTCCCGCAGGTAGGCCTCCACCTGGCTGGCCACCTCCTCGGGGTCCTGGTCCGGCACCAGGCGCAAGGAAACCTTGAAGCCCGCCTCGGCGGGGATCACCGTCTTGGAGCCCTCCCCCTGGTACCCTCCCCAGATGCCGTTCGGGTCCAGGGTGGGCCGGGTCCAAAGCCTCTCCAGGGGGCTATAGCCCTCCTCCCCGGGCAGCACCTCCACCCCGAGCTCCCGCCTCAAGGCCTCCTCGTCCAAGGGGGGCCAGAGCCTTTTCTCCTCCTCCGAAACCGGCCGCACCCGGTCGTAAAGGCCGGGAACCAGGATCCTCCCGGTTTTCTCGTCCTTTAGCTTGGAGAGGATCCACCCCATGGCCTGGATGGGGTTCGGAGCCACGCCACCGAAGCTTCCGGAGTGGAGGTCCCGCCGGGCCCCCTTCAGGCGCACCTCCAAATAGGCCAGGCCCCTTAGGCCATAGGTGAGGGTGGGGGTGAGGGGGGCGAACATGGCTCCATCGGAGATGAGGACCACGTCGGCCCTAAGCTTCTCCCGGTGCTCCCGCACGAAGGGCAGAAGGCTCGGGCTTCCGATCTCCTCTTCTCCCTCCACCAGGAACTTCACGTTCACCCGGGCGGGCAGGTCCTCGAGGGCCGCCACATGCGCCCAAAGCTGCCCCTTGTCGTCGGAGGCTCCCCGGGCGTAGACCCTTCCCTCCCGCACCGTGGGCACGAAGGGGGGGCTTTCCCAAAGCTCCAAGGGATCCGGGGGCTGGACGTCGTAGTGCCCGTAGACCAGGACCGTGGGGGCCTTGGGATCTAGGAGGCGCTCCGCGTAGAGGATGGGGTGTAGCGGGGTCTCGTGAAGCTCCGTGCGGAAACCCCGCTCCCTGAGCCTCTTCGCAAGCCAGAGGGCCGCCTTGCGAACGTCTTCCTTGTGGGCCGGGTCGGTGGATACGGAGGGGATGGACAAGAACTCCAAAAGGGGCTCTAGCGCACTCACGCCCCCATGCTACTCCCTTCGGGAAGGGTCTTGCCCTCTTCCAAAAGGAGAAGCTTCAGCCGGGCCACCTCGGCCTCAAAGCGGGCCTGCAGGGCCTCCAGCTCCGAGCGAAGCCGCATGATCTCCTCCACCCCCGCCAGGTTCACCCCAAGCTCCTGCGTCAGGCGGCGGATCTCCCTAAGCTTCTCAATGTCCCGCTCCGAGTAAAGCCGGGTCTTCCCACCCGACCGCTTCGGCTTGATCAAACCCTTCCGCTCGTAAAGCCTCAGGGTCTGCGGGTGCATCTCCAACAGCTCCGCCGCCACCGAGATCACGTACACGGGACGGTCCTTGGGGGAGGGCTTGGCGGTTTCCCCGGGGGGAGGAAGGGCCGGGCGTTCCAGCTCCGCAAAGCGGGCCCCGATCTCCTCCTTCAGCCGGGCCACCTCGGCCTCAAAGCGGGCCTGCAGGGCCTCCAGCTCCGAGCGAAGCCGCATGATCTCCTCCACCCCCGCCAGGTTCACCCCAAGCTCCTGCGTCAGGCGGCGGATCTCCCTAAGCTTCTCAATGTCCCGCTCCGAGTAAAGCCGGGTCTTCCCACCCGACCGCTTCGGCTTGATCAAACCCTTCCGCTCGTAAAGCCTCAGGGTCTGCGGGTGCATCTCCAATAACTCCGCCGCCACCGAGATCACGTACACGGGACGGTCCTTGTCCATGGCCTTTAGCTCCCTCCGCTAAACCCTCCTAACCAATGCTATTATAAAGCGGGCACAAAACCCAGGCGCAAGGAAGCTTTCCTGGCCGCCTCCATTACCCGGGGAGCCAGAAGGCGAGCCTCCTCCAGGGAAAGGCGGCTGGAAGGAGCGGACAGGGAAAGGGCCGCCACCACCTCCCCCCCGGGGCCGAAGACGGGAGCGGCCACACAGCGCACCCCCAGTTCCCTCTCCTCGTTGTCCAGGGCGTAGCCCTTCCGACGCACGGTTTCCAGCTCCCGCTTCAGGTCCTCGAGGCGGGTGAGGGTGTAAGGAGTGTACGGGGTGAGGGAAAGCCCCTCGGGGATGCCCCGGAAGGCGAGAAGCACCTTCCCCACCCCCGTGGCGTGCAGGGGAGCCCGGCTTCCGGGAGCGGTGAAGAGCCGGACCAATCTGGCCCCCTCCGCCTGGTCCAGGTAAAGGGCCTCCCTTCCCGCCAGCACCGCCAGGTTCACGCTCTCCCCCGTTTCCGCCGCCAGGGCCTCCATCTCCGGATGCGCCGCAAGAAGCAGGTTCTGCCTGGGATAAACCTGGCCCACGGCAAAGGCCTTGGGCCCCACCCGGTAAACGCCCCTTTCCTCCTCCACGAAGCCATGGCGGACCAGGGTCTGGAGGAGACGGTAAAGGGTGCTCTTGGTAAGCCCCGTCCGCTCTGCCAGGGGGGAAAGCCCGGCCTCCTTAAGCTCCGCCAGGGCCTGAAGCACGCTCAGGCCCCGCTCCAAGGTCTTCACCTCCTCGGCTCCTTTCCTCCTGGGTCGTGGCATGGGCCTCAGGCTAGCACCCGCTGGGTTGTTTTTCAAGTAACAAAAAACCATTTTGTTTCTTGACAAATCCCCAGCCCTTCCCTTAGGCTCAAACCACCATGAAGGGCGTGGAAATCCTCAAAGACCATCCCCTCTTAGGAGAGGTGCTCACGGAAGAGGCCCTGGGGTTCGTGGTGGCCCTGCACCGGGAGTTCAACCCCGTGCGCAAGGCGCTTCTGGAGCGCAGGAAAACCCTCTGGGAAAGGTACAAGGCCGGGGAAAAACCGGACTTTCCCGAGGAAACCGCCTTCGTGCGGGGCGGGTCCTGGCAGGTGGCGGAGGCTCCACCCGACCTTTTGGACCGCCGGGTGGAGATCACCGGCCCTGTGGACCGCAAGATGATCATCAACGCCCTGAACTCCGGGGCCAAGGTCTTCATGGCGGATTTTGAAGACGCCCTCTCCCCCACCTGGGACAACGTGATCCAGGGGCAGAAGAACCTCTATGACGCCGTCCGCCGCCAGATTGACTTTGTAAGCCCCGAGGGGAAGGAGTACAAGCTGAAGGAAAAGGTAGCCACCCTGGTGGTCCGGCCCCGGGGATGGCACCTGGTGGAAAAGCACGTGCGGGTGGACGGGGAGCCCATTTCCGCAAGCCTCTTTGACTTTGGCCTTTACTTCTTCCACAACGCCCACGAGCTCCTAAGGCGGGGAAGCGGCCCCTACTTCTACCTGCCCAAGATGGAAAGCCACCTGGAGGCCCGGCTTTGGAACCAGGTCTTCAACTTCGCCCAGGACTACCTGGGCATCCCCCGGGGCACCATCCGGGCCACGGTGCTCATCGAAACCATCCTGGCGGCCTTCGAGATGGAGGAGATCCTCTACGAGCTTAAGGAGCACGCCGCCGGGCTCAACGCCGGCCGCTGGGACTACATCTTCAGCTGCATCAAGAAGTTCGCCACCACCGCCCCCATCTTCCCCGACCGGGCCCAGGTCACCATGACCGTGCCCTTCATGAAGGCCTACACCGAGCTTCTGGTGAAGTCCTGCCATATCCACGGGGCCCACGCCATCGGGGGCATGGCCGCCTTCATCCCCAGCCGCAAGGACCCTGAGGTGAACGAAAGGGCCTTCCACCAGGTGCGGGCCGACAAGGAGCGGGAAGCCTCCCAGGGATTTGACGGCACCTGGGTGGCCCACCCCGATCTGGTGCCCGTGGCCCAGGAGGTCTTCGACCGGTACCTGGGGGATAAGCCCCACCAGAAGCACGTGAAGCGGGAGGACGTCCAGGTGAGGGCGGAGGACCTGCTGAACTTTGAGGTCCCGGGAGGCAAGGTAACGGAGGCAGGCCTTCGCAACAACATCTCCGTGGCCCTCCAGTACCTGAACCAGTGGCTTCTCGGCAACGGGGCCGCCGCCATCTTCAACCTCATGGAGGATGCCGCCACCGCCGAGATCAGCAGGGCGCAGCTCTGGCAATGGGTGCACCGGCAGGCCACCTTGGAGGACGGCCGCACGGTCACCCCTGAGCTTTACCAAAAGATCAAGGAAGAGGAGCTCGCCAAGCTGGGAGGACGGGAGGTTGGCCGCTATAAGGAGGCCGAGGAGATCCTGGACAAGCTGGTCCTCTCGGAGGAGTTCATCGAGTTCCTGACCCTGGTGGCCTACGATTACCTGGACTGAGGCCAAAAGGATCCGGGCTAGGAAGGGGTGGGGCAGGCCACCCGCCCCTTCCGGTAAAGTGGGATAGGAGGTGGCAATGGGGTTCCTGGAAGAGCTTAGGGCCCTCTTTCCGCCGGGGAGGCTGCTGACCAGGGAGGCGGAGCTTGCCCCTTACGAGTCCGACGCCCTCACCGCCTACCGCAAGCGTCCCCTGGCCGTGGTGCTTCCCGAGCGGAAGGAGGAGGTGGTGGAAGCGGTGCGCCTCTGCTACCGCCACGGGGTGCCCTTTGTGGCCCGGGGAAGCGGCACCAGCCTCTCGGGAGGCTCCTTGCCCGTGGAGGGGGGCCTGGTCATCGCCCTCAACCGCATGAACCGCATTCTGCGCCTGGACCCCAAGGCCCGGATCGCGGTGGTGGAACCCGGGGTGGTGAACCTGGAGGTTTCCCGGCAGGCGGCCCCTTTTGGCCTCTATTACGCCCCCGATCCCTCCAGCCAGCCCATCTCCACCATTGGCGGGAACGTGGCCTTCAACTCCGGCGGGGCCCACTGCCTGAAGTACGGGATGACGGCGGGCCACGTGCTGGCCCTCGAGGTGGTCACCCCTCAAGGGGAGGTGGTGCGCCTGGGCGGGGAAGGCCTGGAGAGCGTAGGCCCTGACCTCCACGGCTTTTTCGTGGGCACCGAGGGGCTTTTGGGAGTAGCCCTGGAGATCACCCTGAGGCTTCTTCCCAAGCCCGAGGCCTACCACACCCTGCTGGCCGCTTACGGGAGCCTCGAGGCCGCCGGCAACGCCGTGAGCCAGGTGATCCGAAGCGGGCTCCTCCCCGGGGCCATGGAGATCATGGACCGCCTGGCCATAGAGGCCGCCGAGGCAGCGGTGAAGGCCGGCTATCCCCGGGTGGAGGCCCTCCTCATCGTGGAGCTGGAAGGCCCCAAGGAGGAGGTGGAGGAGGAGGCCAAACTCCTGGCCCAGGTGATTAAAGAAAGCGGGGCCTTGGAGGTGCGCATCGCCCAAAGCGAGGCGGAACGCCAGGCCATCTGGAAGGGGCGCAAGGCTGCCTTCAGCGCCGTGGGAAGGCTTTCCCCCGATTACATCGTCCAGGATGGGGTAGTGCCCCGAAGCCGCCTGGGGGAGGCCCTGAAGGAGATCGGAAGGCTTTCCCAGGAATACGGCCTCAGGGTGGCCAACGTCTTCCACGCCGGGGACGGAAACCTTCACCCCCTGGTCCTCTACGACGGCAAAAAACCTGGGGAGCTGGAGCGGGCCGAGGAGCTGGCGGGAGAAATCCTCAAGCTTTGCGTGCGCCTGGGGGGGTCCTTGACCGGGGAACACGGCATCGGGGTGGAGAAGAAGGAGTACATGCCAACGATGTTCGCCCCGGAAGACCTCCTGGCCATGGAACGGGTCAAGGAGGCCCTGGACCCCAAAGGCCTCGCCAACCGGGGCAAGGTGCTACCCGGCCACGGGCAAGGCCCGCATCTAGGAGAGGTGTATGCCTGAGGTCCGTGCCAACTCTCTGGAAGAAGTACAGGAAGCTGTGCGCACCTGTCCCCGCCTGCGCCCCAAGGGGGGTGGGAGCAAGCCGGCCCTCTCCACCCCCAAGGACGGGGAGACCCTCCTGGATCTTTCGGGCCTCAGGGGCATCCTGGAGTATGCCCCTGAGGAGTTCGTCTTCACCGCCTATGCCGGCACACCGCTTAAGGAGATAGAGGAAACCCTACGGGCCCACGGCCAGTACCTGCCCTTCCACCCACCCCTGGTGGAGCAGGGGGCCACCCTTGGGGGCACGGTGGCAGCAGGGCTTTCCGGCCCCATGCGGGAACGGTTTGGGGGCCTGAGGGACTTCATCCTGGGGGTACGCTTCGTGGACGGGGAAGGAAGGGTGGTGCGGGGCGGAGGCAAGGTGGTGAAAAACGCCGCTGGCTTCCCCTTCCACCGCCTCATGGTGGGTTCCCTGGGAGCCTTCGGGGTCATGGTGGAGCTTTCCTTCAAGGTCTTCCCCTCCCCCAGGGCCACCCAAACCCTGCGGCTCACCTATGGGAACCTAGCGGAAGCCCTTGCCGCTATGGAACGCCTCCGGGTGCTTCCCCTGGATCTTCTGGCCCTGGACCTTATTCCCCCGGCCACCCTGGAGATCCGCCTAGGGGGGTTCCCCGAAAGCCTGGGGAAAAGACTAAAACGACTACAGGAAATCCTGCAAAAGGAAGGCGAGGTGCTGGCGGAGGACGAAACCCACTGGGAAGGGGTGCGGAACCTCCGCTTCCTGGAGGAGGCCCCCACCTGGGTCAAGGTTCCCTCCGCCCCCGCCTGGGTGCCCAAGCTGGAAGATCTGCCCCTAGGGCCCAGGCGGTACCTGGCGGGAGGGGAACTCCTCTACGCCGGGATGGAGGCCAAGGGACTGGCATCCCTTAGGCAGGCAGGGATTCCCCACCTGGTCCTAAAGGGCGCCGAGGATGCCCTCTTCCCCCATCCACCCGAGGCCTTTTTCCGCAAGCTTAAGCTGGCCCTGGACCCCAGGAGCCGTTTTCCCTTAGGGTGAGAGCATGCAGCACCGCATACCCGTGGAAACCCTGGGCAAGGAAGGGGAGGTGATGGCCCACGCCATCGAGGCCTGCGTCCATTGCGGCTTCTGCCTTCCCACCTGCCCCACCTACCTGGTCCTGCAGGAGGAGATGGACTCCCCCCGGGGTCGGATCTTCCTGATGAAGGAGGTCCTCGAGGGGAACCTCTCCCTGGAGGAAGCCCTTCCCTATCTGGATCGTTGCCTGGCCTGCCAGGCCTGCGTTACCGCCTGCCCAAGCGGCGTCCCCTACGGCGAGCTCATCGCCACCTTCCGCCTGCACACCGAGAGCAAGCGCCACCGCTACCCCCTGGAACAGGTCTATCGCCAGTCCCTCCTCCGCATCCTCCCCTACCCTGAGCGCTTTCGGCCCCTGGCCGAGCTGGGAAGCCGGCTAAAACCCCTCCTCAAGCCCCTTCCCCTGCCCAAGGCTCTTAAGGCTCCCATCGCCCTGCTCCCGGACCGCCTGCCGGACAGGGAATCCTACCAGGAGGTCTACCCCGCCAAGGGCCAAAGGCGGGCCAGGGTGGGCATCCTCCTGGGCTGCGCCCAGCAGGTCCTGAGGCCCTCCATCAACCGGGCCACCATCCGGGTCCTCCAGGAAAACGGGGTGGAGGTGATAGCCGCAAAAGAACAGGTCTGTTGCGGGGCCCTAAACCTCCACGCCGGGGACAAGGAGGGAGCCAGGGCCTTGGCCCGCACCAACCTGAGGGTTTTCCAGGAGGTGGACTACGTGGTCACCAACGCCGCCGGTTGCGGCTCGGGGATGAGGGAATACCCCCTTCTCTTCCTGGGGGAACCCGAGGAGGAGGAGGCGAGGGCCCTGGCCGCCAAGGTGAAGGACCTCACCGTCATCCTGGACGAGCTGGGCTTCATCCCCCCTCCCCCGCCCCCACGGCCCCTCAGGGTGGCGTACCACGACGCCTGCCACCTGGCCCACGCCCAGGGGGTGCGGGAGGCCCCAAGGAGGATCCTCAAGGCCTCTGGGGTGGAGGTGCTGGAGCCCAAGGAGTGGGAGATCTGCTGCGGCAGCGCCGGCACCTACAACCTGTTCCAGCCCGAGATCGCCGAGGTTTTGGGCAGGAGAAAGGCGGAAAATCTTCAGGCCACCCAGCCCGAACTGGTGGTCACGGGCAACATCGGCTGCCTCACCCAGATCCAGGCCTATTTGGACAAGAGCATCCCCATCCTGCACACGGCGGAACTTCTGGAGATGCTCTATATAGGTCGGCATCCCGGGGAGACGGACGGCGGAGGGGATGCCCTATAATCAGAGCATGGCCTTCACCAGCTATGCCACAGCCCGTGTGGAGGGAATGCCTCTGCTCTATAAAGGGGACGACTTTGCCCAGACGGATTTAGGTCAAAAGTGAAATCGCTCCTTTTAGCCACCTTCCGCCAGGCCCTCGAGGAAGCCCACCCCTACCGCCTCACCCTTAGGGCCCTTCCCAAGGCCAGGCCCCACCTCATCCTGGCGGTGGGCAAGGGAGCGGCCTGGATGCTAAAGGCTGCCTTGGATCGCTACGGGGAGGTACCCTACCACCTCACCCTGCCCAAGGGGCAGGATGCCCTGGGGCTACGAGCGGTCTTCGCCGGCCATCCCTTGCCCGATGGGGAAAGCCTAAGGGCGGCCCAGGAGGTCCTGGAACTCCTCAAGGGGCTTTCCCCCAAGGCGCGGGTTTTAGCCCTGGTTTCGGGCGGGGGAAGCGCCCTTTGGTGCCTGCCCCTGGGGATCTCCCTGGAGGCGAAGCGGGCCCTCACGGAGGCCCTCCTGAAAAGCGGGGCCAGCATTAGGGAAATCAACGCCGTGCGCAAGCATCTCTCCCAGGTGAAGGGGGGAAGGCTTCTAAAGGCCACCCAAGCCCGGCTTCACGTGCTTCTTCTCTCCGACGTGCCAGGGGATGACCCCGGGGTTATCGCCTCGGGACCCTTCCATCCGGATTCCAGCACCTACCTCGAGGCCCTGGCCGTCCTGGACCGGTATGGCCTGGCCTTTCCCGAAGCCAGGCGGGTGTTGGAAGAAGGACTAAGGGGCCGGTTCCCCGAAACCCTGAAGCCCCAAGACCCCGCCCTAAAACGGCTGTCCTACCGGATCGTCGGGCGCAACCTGGACCTCCTAAAGGCCGCCCAAGGGTTCTTAAGGCGGCAAGGCTACCGGGCGGTGATCCTCTCGGACCGCTTCGGCGGCGAGGCCCGGGCCCTGGCCCGCTTCCATGCGGAGCTGGTGGAAACCCTCCGCGCCCATGGCCTTCCCTTCAAAAAGCCCCTTTTCCTCCTCTCCGGGGGGGAAGCCCAGGTACAGGTGAGGGGGAAGGGTAGGGGGGGCCGGAACCTGGAGTTCCTCCTCGCCCTCTACGCCCACCTCCAAGCCCCCCTTTACGCCTTGGTCGCGGATTCCGACGGGCTGGATGGACCCTCAGAAGCGGCGGGAGCCCTCCTCACTCCGGAGGTCTGGAACCTGGGGCTGGACCCAAGGCCCTTCCTGGAAGCCAACGACAGCTACGGCTTCTTTGAACAGGCGGGAACCCTCCTAAAAACCGGGCCTACCGGCACCAACCTCAACGACTTCCGCCTCCTCTTTGTAGACTGAAAAGGTGGAGTACCCAGAGCTGGCTCCGGTCCTTTCGGCCATCCTCAAAACCGTCCCGGCGAAAAAGATCATCCTCTTTGGCAGCCGGGCCCGGGGGGAGGCCCGCCCAGAAAGCGATTACGACCTCCTCGTGGTGGTGCCACCGGAGTACAAGACCATGCGGGTTTGGAAAGACCTCTATCAGGCTGCCAGCAAGGTCCAGCAAGGCTTCAGTCTGGACCTCCTCCTGGCCACCGAAGAGGACTTGACCCGGTACCGGGAAACCTGGACAACGGTTTATCCCCATGTCCTCCGGGAAGGGCGGGTGCTCTATGCCGCATGACGCCTCAGACCCAGGAGTCTGGCTGGCCCGCGCCAAGAGCAACCTGGCCCGGGCCCGCGTAGGAAGGACCAGCCCCGAGGTGGTCTGGGATGACCCTTGCTTTGACGCCCAGCAGGCTGCGGAAAAGGCCCTCAAGGCCCTCCTCATCGCCCTTGGCATCCCTTTTCCCAAAACCCACGACCTGGCACGCCTTCTGGAGCTGATCCGCCCCCACCTCCCCGTGCCTCCAGGGCTAGAAGACCTGGTTCGGCTTAACCCCTTCGCCGTGGCGGGCCGCTACCCGGGGGACCTCCCCGAGGCCACAGAAGAGGACTGGAAAGAGGCTCTTCTGCTGGCCGAGCAAGCCGTGGCCTGGGCAGAAAGGGTCTTAACGCAGGATTGAATGGCCAGCCTCTACCTCCACGTCCCCTTCTGCCCCACCCTCTGCCCCTACTGCGACTTCCACGTGGTGCGCCGGGGCCCGGGGTGGGTGGAAGCCTACCTGAAACGCCTTAAGGAGGAAGCCCAGAGGCTTTACGAGATCCACCCTGAGCCCCTAAAGACCCTCTACCTGGGCGGGGGTACCCCGAGCTTTCTCCGGGACCGGGAACTCATCGCCCTCTTCCAGGCCCTTCCCTGGAGGCTGAAAGCGGATGCGGAGGTGACCCTCGAGGCCAACCCCGGCACCTTGAACCGGGAACGGATGGCCCTTCTCAAGGACCTCGGGGTGAACCGCCTCTCCTTAGGGGTCCAGAGCTTCCAGGAAGCGGTGCTGCGGTTCCTGGGCCGGGCCCATGGACGAAGGGGCGCCTTGAAGGCCGTGGAGATGGCCTTGGAAGGGGGCTTCCGGGTTTCCCTGGATCTCATCCTGGGCCTGCCCATGCAGGAGGTGGAGAAGGATCTAAAGGAGGCCGCCTCCCTAGGAGTGGGGCACGTATCCGCCTACACCCTGCAGGTGGAAAAGGGTACCCCCTTCGCCCTTTCGGGCCTGAAGGAGGATCCGGAAAGGGAAGCCTGGGCCATGGGGAAGGCGGAGGAAATCCTGGAGGGTGCCGGTCTTGTGCGCTACGAGATATCCAACTTCGCAAGGCCCGGCGAGGAGGCCCGCCACAACCTGGCCTACTGGCGGAATGGTTTTTGGCTGGCCCTGGGTCCCAGTGCCGCAGGCCAGTACCCGGGCACGGGGCCGGTTTACGCCTTCCGCCGTACCAACCCTCCCCTTCCCCGCTGGCTCCTGGGGGAACCCCCTCAGGAGGAGGCCATCTCCCCCTTAGAACACGCCAAGGAAAGCCTGATGCTGGGCCTGCGCCTGAAGGAGGGGGTGGATGTGGAGGCCGTGGAGAGGAGAACGGGCCTAAGCCTTTGGCCTAGCCTAAAGCCTGCCGCTATATCCCTGGCGAAAGCGGGCTTTTTGGAAGTGGAAGGCCTCCGCCTCAAGCCCACCCGCCAGGCTTTTCCCCTCCTCCATCCGGTGGTCCTGAAGTTATGGGAGGCCCTCGAGGGCTAGGCGAAGGCCAAGGCCTCCCGCGCCCGGTCGGCCAGAGCGAAGAAGCGCTCCTTGGTAAGGGGGATTTTCCCCGTCACCAAGCCCTTCCCTGGCTCGTAGTGGGCGTGCAGGTGGATGTGGG
This sequence comes from Thermus sp. NMX2.A1, assembly GCF_000511705.1. NCBI lineage: Bacteria > Thermotogati > Deinococcota > Deinococci > Thermales > Thermaceae > Thermus > Thermus sp. NMX2.A1. The sequence continues at coordinate 7,500 of NZ_ATNI01000062.1, read as the reverse complement.
CCCGGGGAAGGCGGATGCCGATGCGCTTCAACTTGGCGTGCCGGGGAGAGACATCCGCCAAGAGAAAGGGTTCCCCCAAGGCATCGGAAAGGGAAGCGGTCATGATGGTGGTGGGAAGGTCGTAGGGGCGCTCCATGCGGTAGATGAAATCGGGGAAGTCCGCCTCCTTCTCGAACCGGACCCCCTTCTCTCTGGCGTATTCCCGCATCCAGGAAAGGAGCTCCACCCAGGCCTCATAGAGTTCCCGTTCATGCGAGGCGCTCATGGCCCGAGTATACCAAGAGGCCAGGGTGCGCTGGCCCTAATAGAGGAACTCCCGGATGTCGTACCGGGCCACCCGCAGGCCCAAGCGGCGGAGTTCCCTGGCCCAAGCAGCAAGCTCCGCCTCCACATCGGGAAGAGGCTTTAGGCCCAGGAGGGCGTAGGGGGTACCCGGCTCCTCCTGGAAAGGGGATAGGTAAACCACATCCTCTTTCCCCAAGGGGAGCTCGGCCAAAAGGGCCAGGCTCTCCCGGCGGTGGGCCTCAGCGTAGGCTAGGCCCCCAGCCCCCACCATGAGGATTACCCCCAAGGAAAGCCCCGCTTCCTTCAAAGCGTTCACCAGGGGTAAGGCCTCCCGGGGGTGCCCGGGCTTGTTTAGGAGGGCAAGCAACGGGGGATGCCCGGTCTCGAGGCCAATGTAAACCCGTCTAAGCCCCAAGGCCCTAAGCCTTTCCCACCAAGTAGCCTCCTTCTTCAACCCGGTAAAGAGGTCCAAAAAGCCCAGGATGGCCTCCCCGGGAAAGGCCCGCCGAACCTCTTCCAGTAGGGGAAGAAGGGGCTCGCCCAGGGCCAAGGCGTTGCCATCTCCCAGAAAAACCCCCCTCCTTAAAAGCCTTCCCCTTCCCAAAAGCTCCAAAACCCGTTCCACATGCTCCCGGAAGGCATCGGGACTGCGCTTCTGAAAGGGGCGGTCCTGGTAGAAGGAGCAGAAGGCGCACCGGTTCCAGGTGCATCCCGTGGTGGCCTGGAGGACCACGGAAAGGTAGGCATCCGGAGGGAGAATGCTCACGGGCCAGGCGTAGGCCCGGCGATAAGAAGTGGGGTCGGAAAGGGCCTCCGGGGTCCAGCGAAGCACCTCTTCCCGGCGTCCGGGATCCTTGAGATGGGCCTCCGCTATGCCCAGGATCTCGCGGTAGACCTCCAGGGCCTCCGCCTTCTCTAGGCGTCGCCTCCTCCTCTCCCCCTCCCGGTAGCGCAGGTGCAGGCTTCCGTCCAAGGCCCTCTTGTAGGTGAGCCCCTGGCGGAAGTAGTGATAAGGCCGCCCCTCCCGGTCGAAGGAGAGGACCCTGTCCCCCAGGGAGAGAACCGTGGCCTCCGGCCGCAAAAGCTCCACGCCCTTAGGTTACGCGCTGCCGGGGATGGGGTTGAGGACGACCTATGCAAAGCCATACTCAACGGGGCATTTCATCCCCCCTCGAGGCCCTTAGAATAAGCCCCGTGGTGCTCTCGGCCCTGAAGGGCCTCCTCTCCCCCGATACCCTCTCTCGCCTTACCCCCCTGGGCGGCTTTGAAGCCCGAGTGTACACGGATGGGGAAAGGGTCTACAAGGTATACCGGCCTGGCGAGGCCCACCTGGCGGCCCTCGAGGCCGAGAGGATGGCCCGCGCCGGCTTGGGAAGCTTCGTCCTGGGGGTGGCCCAGGTGGAGGGACAAGGGGTCCTGGTCATCCGCCATTTTCCCGGAAAACCCTTCAGCCCCGAAGCCTTCACCTCCAAGGCCCTCGCCGCCCTCTCCCACCTCTTCCTCTCCCTCCACCGCCTCCCCGAGCCGGGGTATGTGGAGCGGGAAGAGCTTTCGGAGAGGCTAGAGCGCTTCGCTGAAAGCCTGGGCTCCGTGCCCGAGGCCTTAAGCCTCATCAAGGCCCTTATGCGGGAGGTCGCCTGGGTGGCGGGGGTGGAGAAGCGCTTCTGCCATCGGGACGCCTGGGCGGGGAACCTCCTGCTTAAAACCCAGGAAAACCCCTCCCACGACGACCCCGAGGTGCTCCTGGTGGACTGGGTCCGTTCCGGAGGCGACGATCCCGCCCGGGACCTTGCCCTCCTCAAGACGGGAAGCCTGGACCTCTTGGGGGAAAAAAGGGCCCGGGAGGCCCTTTTCCGCCTGGTGCAGTTCTACCCCAAAGAGGTGCGGGAGCGCCTGGCCTTTTACGTGCCCCTCACCTATCTCCACGACCTCCACTGGTTCCACACGAAGAAGCCCGAGGGCTTCCTCGAGGCCCTGGCGGACAAGCTCCCCCGAGCTCTGAGCTTCTTCCAAGACTGCTTTCCCCTGAGAAACCGGGCGTGTTAGGCTTTGGGGGATGAGGATCACCCTGGTGGACCATCCCTTGGTCCAGCACAAGCTGGCCCACCTCCGGGATAAACGCACGGGCGCCAAGGACTTTCGCGAGCTGGCGGAGGAGGTATCCCTCCTCATGGCTTACGAAGCCATGAGGGACCTGGAACTTACGGAAACCACCGTGGAAACCCCCGTGGCCCCCGCCCGGGTCAAGGTGCTTTCCGGCAAGAAGCTGGCCCTGGTGGCTATCTTGCGGGCTGGATTGGTCATGGTGGAGGGCATCCTCAAGCTGGTGCCCCATGCCCGCGTGGGGCACATCGGCCTCTACCGGGACCCCGAGTCCCTAAAGCCCGTTCAGTACTACGCCAAGCTACCCCCGGATATCCACGAGCGCCGGGTCTTCCTCCTGGACCCCATGCTGGCCACGGGCGGGAGCGCCAGCCACGCCCTTACCCTTCTTAAGGAGAAGGGGGCCACGGGGATCAAGCTCATGTGCCTCATCGCCGCCCCCGAGGGCCTGGAGCGCATCGCCCAGGACCATCCCGACACCGAGGTGGTGGTGGCGGCCATCGACGAGCGCCTGAACGACCACGGTTACATCGTTCCCGGCCTGGGGGACGCCGGGGACCGGATCTACGGGACCAAATGACTGAACTTCTGAAGAAGATAGGCATCGCTGAACCCACGGGCACAGGCTGGCTTACCGTGGCCTTCGCCTTCCTGGTGGCCCTTTTCTTCACCTGGCGCTTCCTGCCCCATGTGCGCCGCTTCGCCCTCAAGGTGGGCTGGGCGGACATGCCCAACAAAAGGCGCCTCAACCGGGAGCCCCTGCCCAACGCCGGGGGCCTGGCGGTGTACGCCGGGGTGGTGCTGGCCCTGGTGGTGGCCGCCTTCCTAAGGCCCATCCTGGTGGAACACGTGCTTATCCAAATCCTCGCCATCCTCTTGGGAGGAGCTTGGCTGGTGCTGGTGGGCTTCATCGACGATCAGTTCGGCCTCCCCCCCCTCTTCCGCCTCTTCGTGCAAACCCTGGCCGCCCTCCTCCTCATGGCGGTGGGGGTGCGGTTCGAAGCCGCCTTCGGCACCCCCCTGGATCCCGTCTTGGGGTTTTTCCTCACCTGGCTCTGGGTGGTGGGAATCACCAACGCCCTGAACCTCATGGACGGCCTGGATGGGCTGGCGGGCGGGGTGGCGTACATCAGCGCCATGAGCCTCCTCTTCGTGAGCGCCCAGTTTCCCTACTGGGCGGCAGGCACCCTGGTCCTGGCGGCCCTGGCCGGGGCAGCCCTGGGCTTCCTGCGGCACAACCTTCACCCAAGCCGCATCATCCTGGGGGATGCGGGGGCTTACTTCCTGGGCTTCACCCTGGCGGCCACCTCCCTTCTTGGCAATCTGAAGCTCACCACCTTTTTGGGCCTCCTGCCCCCGGCCCTTTTTCTTCTTCTCCCCATCCTGGACACCACCCAGGTGGTGGTGCGAAGGCTATTGCGGGGGCAAAACCCCCTTTCCACCCCCGGCAAGGACCACATCCACCACCGCCTTCTCGCCCGGGGACTTTCCCAAAGGCGGGTGGCCTTCCTCCTGTGGGGGCTCGCCCTCCTCTTCAACCTTCTGGCCATGGCCTACCTGGGCATGCCGAAGGAAGCCATCCTGGCAAGCCTTTTCGCCACGGTTTCCGGCCTGGGGTGGGTGACCTACCGCCGCCTCAGGGCCCTTTGGAGGGGGGCAGAATAGTATGAAGCGGGTGGTGCTAGCCTTCGGCACCCGGCCCGAGGCCACCAAGATGGCCCCGGTCTACCTGGCTTTGAAGGAGCATCCCCATATCAAGCCCCTCATCCTCCTCACTGGCCAGCATCGGGAACAACTAAGGCAGGCCCTGGGGCTTTTCGGCATCCAAGAGGACCGGAACCTGGACGTGATGCAAGAGCGCCAGGCCCTGCCGGACCTGGCGGCCCGCATCCTGCCCCAGGCGGCCAGGGCCCTCGAGGAGATGCGGGCGGACTACGTGCTGGTCCACGGGGACACCCTCACCACCTTCGCCGTGGCCTGGGCCGCCTTTCTGGTGGGGCTTCCTGTGGGGCACGTGGAGGCAGGCCTAAGAAGCGGTAACCTCAAAGAACCCTTCCCCGAGGAGGCCAACCGCCGTCTCACCGATGCGCTCACCGACCTGGACTTTGCCCCCACCCCCCTGGCCAAGGAGAACCTGCTAAGGGAGGGCAAGAAGGAGGAAACCATCCTGGTCACCGGCCAGACGGGGGTGGATGCCGTGCTCCTGGCCGCCCGGCTAGGCCGGCTTCCTGAGGGGCTTCCCCCTGGCCCCTACGTGACCGTTACCATGCACCGGCGGGAAAACTGGCCCATCCTGCCGGAGCTGGCCCGGGCCCTCAAACGGGTGGCCGAGGCCTTCCCCCACCTCACCTTCGTCTACCCCGTGCACCTGAACCCCGTGGTGCGGGAGGCGGTCTTCCCCGTGCTCAAAGGGATGAAGAACTTTCTCCTCCTGGACCCCTTGGACTACGGGCCCATGGCCGCCTTGATGCGGGAAAGCCTCCTCCTCGTCACCGATTCCGGGGGGCTCCAGGAGGAAGGAGCGGCCCTGGGGGTTCCCGTGGTGGTGCTCAGGAACGTTACGGAAAGGCCAGAAGGCCTCGAGGCGGGCATCCTGAGGCTGGCGGGCACCGAGCCCGAAAGGGTTTACCGCACGGTGAAGGCGCTACTGGAAAACCCCGAGGAACTTGAGCGCATGCGCCAGGCCAAGAACCCCTACGGGGATGGGAAGGCGGGGATTCGGGTGGCCCAGGGAGTGGCCTGGCGGCTCGGCCTGGGGCCTAGGCCGGAGGACTGGGTTCCGTAGGCCAGAAGCGCAGCTGGTAAAGCCCCACCATCAGCACCGCCCCTCCCAGGACCAAGGCGGCCCAGCGCCCCCCGAGAAGCTCAAAGAGAAGCCCGGTGAGGTAGGCCCCAAGGGGCCCGGTGCCCAGCATCACCAGGCTGTACACCGCCATCACCCGGCCCCGAATCCGGTCGGGCACGGATAGCTGCACCAGGGTGTTGGCGTTGATGAGCACGGAGATCATCCCGAACCCTCCCAGGGCCAAAAAGAAGGGGACCAGGAAGGCGTAGGGCAGGAAGAGGCCCAGGTGGGCCAGGGAAAGGGAAAAGACCCCAAGAAGAAGCCTCCCCGGCTTGGGCCTACCCGTGAAGGCCATGACCAAGGCAGCCCCCAGGGCCCCCAACCCCACGCTGGAAAGGAGGCCACCATAACCCGTGGCGGAAAGGCCCAGCACCAGCCGGGCATAGGCGGGCACCAGGGTCTGGAAGTTCATGCCCAAGAGGCTGGCGAAGAGCACCAGTCCCACCACCCGGCGCACCACGGGATGCTCGAGGACAAACCGCACCCCCTCCTGGGCCTCCCGCCACCAGCGGCCATCCCCTTCCTCCCCCCTAGGACCCAAAGGGACCCGGCGCAGGACGAAGAGAAGGGGCAAAAAGGAAAGGGCATTGGCCAGATAAGCCACCCCCACGCCAAAGAGGGCGATTAACACCCCAGCCAGGGCCGGCCCCAACAACCTGCTGGTGTTGAAGCCAAAGGAGTTAAGGGCGATGGCCCCCGGGTACCGGTCCCTGCCCGCCAGCTCCACGGTGAAGCTTTGGCGCACCGGGAGGTCCATGGCGTTGAGGGCCCCGTAGAGAAACGCAAAGAGGAGCACGTGGCCGTAGCGCACCTGCCCGGTGAGGATGAGGAAGGCCATGAAGAGGGCCAGAACCATCATGCCCCCCTGGGTAAAAATAAGAAGGTTCCGCTTGGGGTAACGGTCCGCCAAAACCCCGGCGGGAAGGGAGAAGAGCAGGGAGGGGAGGAACTGCAAGGCCACCACCAGCCCAAGCCTCTCCGCGCTTCCCGTAAGGAGGAGGACCAGCCATCCCTGGGCCGCCGACTGCATCCAGGTGCCCATCTGGGAGGTGAAAAGGGCAAGCCAGTAGGAACGATAAAGAGGGTCTTTCAGAAGGGCCAAGGCCAGCACCCCCTTATCCTACGGCTGACTGACCGGTCATTACCAACTCCACCGCCAGCCCGTGCCTATACTGAGGCATGCTTCAGCGCGGCTTTCCCCTGTTCCGCATTCTGGGGATCCCCCTTTACCTGGATTTCTCCTTTCTCCTGATGCTGCCCCTCCTGGCCTTCCTCATCGGCAGCAACCTGCCCGTTTATCTGGAGCTATTTGGCCTTCCTCAGGACCCCTCCCTGCTCCAGGGCACCCTGCCCTTCCTTCTGGGACTTTCCGCGGCCCTTGGCCTTTTCGCCTCCGTGCTTTTACACGAGCTCGGGCACGCCCTGGTAGCCCGGCGCTTCGGTATAGAAACCAAACGCATCACCCTGTGGCTCCTGGGCGGGGTAGCACAGATGGAGAGGATTCCCAGGGAACCCAAAAAGGAGCTCTGGATTGCCCTGGCGGGCCCGACGGTGAGCTTTGCCCTGGCCCTCTTCTTCCGTCTGGTGCAGGCGGAATCCGGGGCCCTGGGGTTTCTCACCCACTATTTAGCCTTGGTCAACCTGATGCTGGGGCTATTCAACCTCCTCCCTGCCCTGCCCTTGGACGGAGGCCGGGTCTACCGGGCGCTTTTGGCCATGCGCAAACCCTACCTCCAGGCCACCCGGCAGGCCTTGGCCCTGAGCCAGGTGGTGGCCTGGGCCTTGGGGCTTTTCGGCCTTGTGGTCTTCAACCCCTTCCTGGTCCTGATTGCCTTTTTCGTGTACATGGCCTCGAGGGCCGAGGTAGAGGGCACTCTGCTGGCCCAGGCCTTAAGCGGGTTGAAGGCCAAGGACCTCATGACCCCAAACCCCCTGGTCATCCCCCCAGAGCTTACGGTCCAGGAAGTCCTGGAACTGGCCCTGGCCCACAAGGTTTCCGGCTTTCCCGTGGTGGAGGAAGGGCGGGTCCTGGGGGTGGTGGGCCTCGAGGGGCTGGAGGGCGCCAACCCCCTGGCCCCGGTGGTCCACTACCTAAAAGAACCCCTGATCCTCTCCCCCGAGGAGGACGCCCTCACCGCCCTGGAGCGGATGGCCGAGCGGGGGTATGTCCGGGCCTTGGTCATGGAAGGGGACCAGCTTCTCGGCATCCTCAGCAAGACCGATCTCTTAAGAGCCTTCCAGATACGGATGCTGGGACATCCCTCACC